>CAMBZR010000001.1 GCA_945872285.1 Bordetella parapertussis
GGGCAGCTGCCTCAAGGATAGGTGAGAGAAAATGAACTTCGATCGACAGCCCACTGTTGCTTAGCACTTGCCACAAACTATTTAGCAAAGTCTGCTCACCCACAAAGGCGGCCACGTCGCTGCGCGCACCATGCTGAAAATACAATAACGCGACGGGTTGAATCTGCACCGCCGCTTTGCGCGCGGGTTCAAACAGATTTGCGTAAAACGGCAGCAAGTCAAACCCGGTCGACGTGGTGCCCTCAGGAAACAAGCCAACCACTTGGCCGCGCGCAAAATGCGCCTGTACCGACAGACCCACATGGTGCACCGCATGACGCGACGCACGTTCAATAAAAATCGTACCGGCCCCGGCCACCAACCAACCCAAAACAGGCCAACTGCGGATCTCGCTTTTAGCAATAAAGGCTGTTGCCCGGACCGCATTCAAAGCAAAAATATCCAACCACGAAATGTGATTGGACACCCAAAGTACGGGCTGCAACAGGGCGGGGTCGCCTCGAAGCACCAAACGCACACCGCACAGCGCCAGCAAGATTCTTGACCAGTGTTTTTTTAACCAGAGTCGAACCGACAGGCTCACGAACAGGTAAACCACACCGGTCATCAACAGACCGCACAATATCCACAGGCTGACCACCGAAGCCCTGAACGCGAACCGCCAGAATTTCAACCAGCAAGCTCCCAGGCGATTTGACCGCGCACAACCGTCAGACAAACCCGCCCCGGCAATTCGATGCCCAAAAAGGGCGTGTGCTGACTTTGACTCAAAAGCGCTTCGCGCGTCACCTGCCAGAAAGCGTTTGGATCGACCACACACAAATCTGCCGGTGCGCCAATACTCAACTGGCCAGCCTGCGCGGCTTGTGAACAAGCCCCCGCCAGGACCCGCCCCGGACCACTGGTCACACGAGCAAGCGCTTGGGACAGCGGCACCTTCGCGTCGGCCGCCCACTTAAGCGTGAGCGACAGCAACAACTCGAGCCCGGTTGCCCCGGGTTCGGCTTCGGCAAACGGCAGCATCTTGCCATCATCATCCACGGGCGTGTGATCTGAGCACACAACGTCAATCGTGCCATCGGCCAGCGCAGCGCGAATCGCCTCGCGATCGCGTTGACCGCGCAAAGGCGGGTCTAAGCGAAAATTACTATCGTAATAACCGATATCGACATCGATTAAGTGCACCTGATTGGCAGATACGTCACAGGTCACAGGCAAGCCTTCGCGTTTAGCCATACGCACCAACTCAATGCCGGCGGCAGAAGACAAGCGGCAAATATGCAAGCGTACTGCGCAGGTTCGCTGCAGCTCAAACAAGGTGTTTAACGCCACGGTTTCAGCCTGCACTGGAATACCCGGCAAGCCAAGACGCGAGGCATAGGCGCCACTTGCGGCCACACCAGAGCCCGATAACCACGGGTCTTGTGCGCGCAGCCACAACATAAAATCAAAGGTGCGCGCGTATTGCATCGCGCGTAACAAGACGTTCGTGTCGACCAGGGGAACATCGGCCTGTGAAAACGCCACACAACCAGCTTCAGTTAACTCAGCCATCTCAGTGATGACCTCGCCCTTTAGACCGACGGTCATCGCACCCAACGGATACAAATTGACCTGATCGAGTTGACGCGCGCGATGCTTGAGCATTTCGACCAGGCCCGGTTCGTCAAGCGTGGGATCGGTATCTGGCGGCAAGACTAGGCTTGTAATGCCTCCGGCGAGCGCTGCACGCATTTCGGCCTCGAGCGTGCCACGATATTCGAACCCAGGTTCGCGCAGACGTGCGGCCAAATCGACCAAACCCGGAATGACCAGTTTGTTTTTTGCATCAATGACACGCTCGGCCTTAAAGCCAGCCGGCGCCAAATCAAACGCGGCGATTTTCCCGTCGCTGATAAAAACATTCGCCACGCGATCGACACCATTTGCCGGGTCGATGACCCGACCATTTTTAATCTGTAGGTTCATGCCGAGGCTCCTGCGACAATACTCATCACCGCCATTCTCACTGCGATGCCGAAGGTGACCTGACTTAAGATGACAGACTGCTTGCCATCCGCCACTGCCGAGTCGATTTCAACGCCGCGATTCATCGGACCTGGGTGCATCACGATGCAGTCTGGCTTTGCCAGGGCGAGTTTTTCTTCGGTAAGACCGTAATGTTTAAAATACTCGTGTGACGAGGGCAACAACGCACCGCGCATGCGTTCACTTTGTAAGCGCAGCATGATGACGACATCGACGCCTTTTAAGCCCTCGCACATGTCTGTAAACACCCGCACGCCCATCTGATCTAAGCCACTTGGCAGCAACGTCAGTGGCGCGATCGCCCGCACTTCGGCCACACCCAGCGTCGTCAAGGCATGAATATTCGAGCGTGCCACGCGCGAATGCAGCACATCGCCCACCACCGCAACCGTCAGGTTAGAAAAATCTTTTTTAAAGTGCCTGATCGTGTACATATCTAACAGTGCCTGGGTCGGATGCGCGTGGCGCCCGTCGCCCGCATTAATCACGTGTACGTGCGGCGCCACGTGTTGCGCAATCAGGTAAGGTGCGCCGCTGGCCTCGTGCCGCACGACAAACAGATCGGCCTGCATGGCCGATAAGTTCGCGATCGTATCAAGCAGGGTCTCGCCCTTGGCAGCTGACGACACATTGATATTTAAATTAAAAACATCGGCCGACAGACGCTTAGCCGCGATTTCAAAAGTCGTACGGGTGCGTGTTGAGTTTTCAAAAAACAGGTTGAAGACGCTTTTGCCGCGTAACAGCGGTACTTTTTTGACGTCGCGATCGGCCAGCGGCACAAATGTTTGCGCCGTATCAAGAATATGCGTCAGAATCGCGCGCGGTAACCCTTCGGTTGTAATCAGATGGGTGAGTTCACCATGACGATTCAGTTGAGGATTGCGCATCAGATCTCCTTGGGTTCGATCGTCAAGACCAGCCGGTCGTCGTCAGTTTGCGCGAGTACCAGCGTACCCACGGGCGCAGGGTCAACCACGCCCCCGATAGCCGCTGCGGCGATCGGCAGTTCGCGCCCGCCACGATCAATCAAAACCGCCAGACAAATTGAGGCGGGGCGGCCATAGTCAAACAGTTCGTGCATCGCGGCGCGAATTGTACGGCCGGTATAAAGCACATCGTCGACCAGAATCAAGTGCTTATCAGTGACCGGAAACGAAATATCAGACGGTAAGACCTGGCTATGCAAGCCAATCTTGTCAAAGTCATCGCGATAAAAGCTGATATCAAGCGTGCCGTAAGGTTGCACCAACTTGAGATCGCGGTGCAGTCGGGCGGCAAGCCAGGCCCCGCCAGAATGAATGCCGACAAGATGCACTTGCTGAAGCGGCAGCGCTTGCACGATTTGTCTGACTGCGACCAAGAGCGTAGCGTAAAGAGTTTCTGCATCTGGCAGTGTCGCGGGGGTATAGGCAGGCGGCTGTTGTGACATGGGGCGGGCCTCAGGGGTGCGCATCGAAATAGCGTTGCAGAATAATAGCCGCTGCGACGGCATCGTCGGGTGCATGACCCGTTATTTCTTGGGCTTCGACGCTTGAACCTCGCTCGTCAACCAACACGACCGGAATCCCATAGCGCCCTTCGAGCTGCCGGGCGAAGCGGCGGCAGTGTTGTGATGCATATTGCTCAGAGCCGTCAGTCGCTAACGCCAAGCCGACAACAATGCGTTCAGGCCGCCAGGTGTCGATCAAGGCTGTAATGCGGGCAAAACGGCCGACTCGGGTTGGCTCAAGGATTAAATCGAGTGCGCGAGCCTGCTTTAAAAGAGTATTTCCGAGGGCAACGCCTAACTTTTTGGCGCCATAATCAAAGGCCAGAAGGGTCTCTTCAGGCATGCCCCGCCGCACCCGTAAGCATGATGGGGTCGATGCCCAGCAACTTTAAAGCTGCCGGGTAGCGCAATTCGGGGGGCGTAGCAAAGATGATCTCGGTGTCGGCCGCGACGTTGAGCCAGGCGTTTTGCGCCAGTTCGTTTTCAAGCTGCCCGGCGCCCCAACCCGCATACCCAAGCGTCACCAGTATTTTTTCGGGGCCCTTACCCGCCGCCACGTCTTGCAAGACATCGCGCGAGGTAGTGAGTGCCAGCCCACCGAGCTGAATGCTTGAGCTGTACTCGCCTCGCGGCGTATGCAATACAAAACCTCGGTCGGTTTGCACCGGGCCGCCAAAAAACACGGGGTTGGTCTGAAAGGGATCGATTTCGAGCTTGAGATCGATTTTTTCGAACAGACTATTTAGCGACAGATCAGTCGGACGATTGATCACAAGCCCTAACGCACCTTTGGGGCCATGTTCGCAGACATAAATCACGGTTCCGGCTAATTCGCCGCCAACCATCCCCGGCATCGCCATCAAAAACTGATTGGACAGGTCAAGCACGAAGTCTGGCGGGCTTAGTGCAGGATTTTTGAAGTCTTGCGTCATTGCGCGGCACCTTTTAGGCAAGTATTATTTAGACTTCCATCATTTCAAAATCTTCTTTGCGTGCACCGCACTCTGGGCAAACCCAATTTGGGGGCACATCTTCCCACTTGGTTCCTGCGGCAATACCCTCTTCGGGCAAACCGGTTTCTTCATCATAAATCCAACCACAAATTAAACACATCCAGGTACGCATAGCTCTCTCTTGGGTAAGGCCCGATGATTTGGCGACAATCGCCGAGCAAAAACAGTTGTTCTCATACAATGGGGTCAATCTTACCGAAACCAACCACTCGGTGTATGTTTATTACCTGCCCATTTGACATGAATCCATCAAATTCGACCCCGATTGTTCTAATTTTTGGCCCTTTTGACCCGACCGGCTCTGACGGGCTGCCCGCCGATGCGATCACCTGTGCTGCGCTCGGTGGCCATGCCTTAAG
Source organism: Bordetella parapertussis (assembly GCA_945872285.1). Lineage (GTDB taxonomy): Bacteria > Pseudomonadota > Gammaproteobacteria > Burkholderiales > Burkholderiaceae_B > Zwartia > Zwartia parapertussis_D. Next base: position 4,893 of record CAMBZR010000001.1, read on the forward strand.
CGCCCTCACCGCCATCACGATTCAAGACAGTGCTCAGACCGAGACGGTTTTGCCCTGTCCGCCCGAGCAAATCGATGATCAGGCACGTTGCTTGCTTGAAGATATTCCCGTGCTGGCGATCAAAGTTGGGCAATTATCCTCTGTCGAGTCTGCCAGCGCCGTGGCGCAGATCGCTGCCGACTATAGCCAAGTGCCACTCGTACTGCATCTGGGCCAACAAGAGATCGATACCGAAGAACCCTCCGAAGACGAAGACGATGTTCAGGACCTGATTCAAGCCGTGGTCGAGCTCTTAGTACCCCAGGCGCACGTAGTGGTCGTTGATGGCAAACGTCTGGCGCAATGGGTCAACGAAGATGTACTTGAGGCCTCGGGGCAGTCTGCCGAGCCGCAAGCCTTACGCGCCCTGGGCGCAAACTGGGTGTTGGTGATCGGCAACCAGCAGCGCCCCGGGCACCAGGTCAATATTTTGGTGGGTCCAAAAAATGAAACCATTTCATGGCCTTGGGTCGCCCCACCCGAGCGCTTGCGAGACTCTGGCGGCCTGATTGCAGCCGCTCTGACGAGCCTATTGGCGCAAGGCCTTGAAGTGCCCGACGCAGCACAGCAAGCCTGTTCGCACGCAGAACGTGCGCTGTCGCAATCTTTTCAACCCGGCATGGGCAACAAAATCGCCCGACGCCTGGTTGTGGGGGCTTGACCCATGACTGAAAAAAACGTCCCACCCCGAGCGCTCCGATTCACCCCGGGGCTCTATGGCGTCACACCCGAATGGAACGACGCCAGCAAACTTGAAGCCGGGGTACGTGCGGCGGCGCGGGGCGGCATGCGTGCGCTGCAGTTTCGGCACAAGTCCACTGATCACGGCCTGCGCAAAGAATTAGCGCAGGGCCTAGCCACACTGTGTCGCGAAATAGGCGTCACGTTTTTTATCAATGATGACTGGCGTCTGGCCCTTGAGTTGCGTACAGACGGCGTTCACCTGGGGCAGCACGACGACCCACCCGAGCGGGTGCGCGCCGAAATTGGCCCCGTCATGCTGTTAGGCGTCTCGTGTTACGCCAGCCCGCAGCTCGCGCAACAATTGCTGCAATACGATGTCGCTTACGTGGCGTTTGGTGCGATGTATTCGTCGCAGACCAAGCCTCTGGCACCGCCCGCAGCACTGACGGTTTTGCGAGACGGGCGTTTATTGTGCGAGCGCTACGCCGCCCCGCGCCCGGCTGTCGTCGCGATTGGCGGTATCGGCCCGCAACACGCACAAACCTTAGCGCAAGCCGGTGCCGACTCGATCGCTGTCATCGGCAGTTTGTTTATGGCCCCCGACATCGAAGCCGCGGCGCGCGAACTGTCTGAACCTTTTTCTTCACTTCTTTAAGCGGATCTTTTCTCATGTCTCGCAACGCTGAACTCTTTGAACGCGCCTGTCGTAGCATCCCGGGTGGCGTGAACTCACCTGTACGCGCGTTTCGCTCGGTGGGTGGTACGCCGCGTTTTGTGGCGCGCGCCCTCGGCCCTTATTTTTGGGATGCTGATGACAAACGTTACATTGATTACATCGGCTCTTGGGGCCCCGCCATCTTGGGTCACGCTCACCCCGAAGTCGTCAAGGCCGTGCAAGAGGCCGCTGTGCATGGCCTGTCGTTTGGCGCGCCGACCGAGGCTGAAATTGAAATCGCCGAAATGCTGATTGCACGACTGCCTTCACTTGAGCAGGTGCGTCTGGTCAGCTCAGGGACCGAAGCCACCATGACGGCAATTCGCCTGGCACGTGGCGCAACAGGCCGCAACAAGATCATCAAATTCGAAGGCTGTTATCACGGTCACGCCGACAGCTTGCTGGTCAAAGCGGGCTCTGGACTACTCACTTTTGGCAACCCAACTTCGGCAGGCGTGCCGCCCGAGTTTGTCGCGCACACCCTCGTGCTCGATTACAACGATAGCGCCGGCGTGAAAGCTGCGTTCGCCGCCCACGGCAAAGACATTGCCTGCATCATTGTCGAGCCGATCGCCGGCAATATGAATTTGATCAAACCGATAGCGGGGTTTCTTGAAACGCTGCGCCGTGAATGTACCGCGCACGGTGCGCTGCTAATTTTTGATGAGGTGATGACAGGTTTTCGCGTGGGCCCACAAGGCGTACAAGGCTTGACTGGCGTCACGCCTGACATCACAACACTGGCCAAGGTCATTGGCGGGGGCATGCCAATTGGCGCCTTCGGCGCGAGCGCCGAGATCATGAAAAACATCGCTCCTCTGGGGGGGGTGTATCAGGCTGGCACCTTGTCGGGCAACCCTGTCGCCGTGGCGGCTGGTATCACCACACTCAAGCTGTTGGCCAAACCTGGCTTCTACGAGGGCCTTGGCGCCCGTACGCGCGCACTGACCGAGGGCTTGACCGCCGCGGCACGCATGCACGGTATCCCCTTTTGTGCAGATGCAGTCGGCGGTATGTTTGGCATCTATTTTTCAAACACTGTACCGACTACGCTCGCAGAAGTTTCTGCCAGCAATATCGAAATGTTTAATGTTTTTTTTCACGCCATGCTTGACGAAGGCGTGTACTTCGCGCCCTCGGCTTACGAGGCGGGCTTCGTTTCGGCCACGCATACCGATGAGGTGATTGCGGACACGGTCGCAGCAGCGCAGCGGGTGTTTGCCAAACTCGCGTGAAGAGATCTGCCGACCGGCACACACCCAAACGCTTACACCCCAAGGTAACGTGCCCAGACGGCACGGTCGGCGTTTAGCTCGGCTGAGTTGCCTTGCCATACCACCCGACCTCGCTCAAGAATCACGTGGCGATCCGCAAGTTTAAGTAAACGTTCAAGATACTTATCAATCACCAAAATCGTTTGGCCTTCCTGGCGTAAACGCGCCAGGCACCGCCAGATTTCTTCGCGTACCAAAGGAGCCAAGCCTTCGGTCGCTTCGTCAAGCACTAGCAAACGAGGGTTAGTGACCAGGGCGCGACCAATCGCCAGCATCTGCTGCTCGCCGCCCGACAACTGATTGCCCATATTGCCCGCTCGCTCGCGCAAACGCGGAAACATCTCGAACACGCGCTCGGCATCCCATTGCCGCACGCCAGCCGCGTTACGTTGCGCGGCAAAAGCCGTCAGGTGCTCGCGCACCGTCAAATTCGGAAAGCACTGGCGCCCCTCGGGCACAATCGCCAACCCTAAGCGCGCGATACGATCGGTTGACCAAGCGCTGATCTCTTGCCCATCGACCTGTAACGAGCCCGCTCTTAGCGGCACTTGCCCAAACAGGGTGCGCACCAAGGTGGATTTTCCCATGCCGTTGCGACCTAACAGCGCCACCACTTCACCGGCGGCAATCTCTAGCGAGACATCAAAAAGTACCTGACTCAAGCCATAGCCGCTTTGAATGTTTTTGATGCTTAGCATTCGGCACCCTCATCACCCAAATAGGCTTGCCTGACGGTCTTGTTTTCTCGAATCTCAAGAGGCGTACCCGTGGCGATTATCCGGCCAGAGACCAACACTGAAATTCGATCAGCTAAGCGAAAGACCGCTTGCATGTCGTGCTCGACCAGAAGCATCGCCGCGCGGCCGCGCAACGACTCAATCAATTCAATCAAGCGCAAGGTCTCATCTGGCCCCATGCCCGCCATCGGCTCATCCAAAAGCAGTACCGAAGGGCCCGCCGCCCAGGCTAGGGCAAATTCAAGCTTGCGTTGCTCGCCATGAGGTAACGTGCCTGCAGGCAACGCCCAAAGTGAAGCTTCGATTGAGCACTCTTGCGCCAGCGCTTGAGCGGCTTCGCGCAAAGCGCGGTCGCGTGCACGTGCGCGCAGAAAACTAAAATGCCCCCCCTGACGAGCTTGCACCGCCAAAAGCAAGTTTTCAAATACCGAGCTCGTTTGGAAAATATTCGTCACTTGATAAGAGCGAGACAGACCCGCTGCCACACGTTGCTGCACCGATGCTCGCGTGACCGTACGTCCATTAATCGACAGGCTGCCGCTGTCGGCGCGCACCGCACCCGACAAGACATTAATCAGGGTAGATTTACCCGCGCCGTTCGGGCCAATCAACGCATGAATCTCGCCGGGTCTTACGGTTAACGACACCTGATCGCAAGCCTGCAGGGCGCCATAGCGCTTAGAGAGTTCTTTTGCCATCAGCGCCGGAACCAACTCAGACGATGTCATCCTGTGGCCTCGCTCGGTGTCCGTGCTTTGTCTTTTGAGGTTCGCCCAGAGAAAACGCCCGCCAACCCGCGGGGCGCAAATAAGACAATGACCAACAACAAAACACCGAGCGGCAAATGCCAATAGTCGGTATACAGTCGCAAAAACTCTTCAAGCACAAGCATGACCGCGGCGCCCATCACGCCGCCAAACCGCAGACCGATACCGCCCACAATCACCATGATGATGAAGTTGGCCGACGCTGTCCAATGCATCAAGCTCGGAGACACAAACAAGTTATGGTTGGCCAGCAAAGCGCCTGCCAGACCCGCCAACGCCCCCGCAAACACAAAGGCCACCAACTTAATACGCAGCACCGGATAACCCAGCGCGTGCATGCGCGTTTCGTTCTCGCGGATGCCTTGTAAGGCCTGACCAAAGCGGGCCTTCGTCATGCAATGCATGAGCCATAAGCAAGCGACGACAAGGCCCAAGACCAAATAATAAAACTGAGTCTCGTTGGCCAAACTCAAACCAGGCAGCGTTGAGGGAGCGGACAGATTGATGCCGTCTTCTCCACCGTATTGACGCAAGGAAATAAAAATATAAAAGACCATTTGCGCAAAGGCAAGCGTGATCATAATGAAGTACACGCCGCGCGTACGCAGCGAGATTGCGCCGATCAACAACGCCAACATGCCCGCCACTAAGATAGCAGCGGGCCAGGCAAGCAGCGCTGAGCTCACGCCCTGCGCCGACAAAATCGCCACCACATAAGCACCTGCGCCAAAAAAAGCCGCATGACCCAGAGCAACCATCCCGCCATAGCCCAAAATGAAATTCAAACTACTGGCGGCAAGAGCATAAATCAACACGCGTCGTACAAACGATACGTAAAACTCAAGGTCTAGCACCGGGGCAAACAAAGGAAATAGCACAAGCAAAACTAGGCACAAAAGAGGAAACCAAGACAGCAACTTGCGCGAGTCGTTTAAAGCGTCTGTCATTAGCCGCGCGCCGGAAACAGACCCGCCGGTCTAAATACCAAGACGATCGCCATCAACAGATAAATCGCGATCGCAGCCAGCGTTGGACCTACGCTTGAGGCCACCGCGGGTGAAAAAAACATTTTCAACAGCGTCGGTAAAAAGGCTCTGCCAGCCGTATCGACAAAACCTACCAGCAAGGCTGCGACAAACGCCCCTCGTATCGAACCAATGCCGCCAATCACGATACACACTAAAACTAAAATCAAAATTTGCTCGCCCATGCCCGCCTGAATGGCCGTTAACGGTCCCAGCAGTGCCCCCGCCAAAGCCGCCAAGACCGCGCCTAAGACGAACACCCCTAAAAATAAAAGCGGCACACGTATGCCCATCAAGGTTGCCATCTGGCGATTCGAGGCACCCGCGCGCACCAAGACACCCGCACGCGTGCGGGTCACGAACAAATATAAGCCAAGCGCTACAGCCAACCCGACTGCAATGATTAGTAAACGATAGGCCGGGTAGAGCAGATCAGGGAACAGTTGCACGGGGCCTGCCAAACCTGCCGGCATATTCATCATGAGCGGGGCCGGGCCCCAGAGCATTTTGACCACGTCATTAGCGATCAGAATGACCGCAAACGTACCAAGCACTTGCGCCAGATGATCGCGAGTGACGAGTTTGCGCACCAGTACCCGTTCAAGCACAAGGCCTACTAGTCCGGTCACGACCGCAGCGGTGAGCACCGCGGCCACAAACGACCCCGTCACTTGCATCGTTTGCGCAGCCACATAGGCCCCCGCCATATAAAGCGAGCCGTGCGCTACGTTCAAAATATCTAAAATACCAAAGACCAGCGTCAGGCCCGCTGCAATTAAAAACAGCATCAAGCCAAACTGCAGCCCGTTGAGTAGCTGCTCGGCAATCAGCGTGCCGCTCATCGAAGCACCGCTTGCCCGGCCGCGTGGGCTTGCCGAGCCTCGCAACTTACTTCTTGCATTCGCCCACGTAGACGTCTTGATACGAGTCAAACACTTTACCCACTAGCTTGTTGGTCAAACGACCATCGGCACCTTTCTCGACCACGCGAACATACAAAGCCTGAATCGGAAAATTATTCACGCCATACTTAAACGCGCCACGCACCGACGAAAAATCGGCCTTTTTCAGCGCGGCGATCACCGCAGCACGATCAGCCACTTTGCCACCGACGGCTTTAACCGCTGCGTCAATCGACATGATTGTGTCGTAAGCCTGCGCGGCGTACACGGTAGGATTGCGGTTGGGATACTCTTTACGAAACGCTTGGACAAATTGTTTGTTCTGAGCGTTGTCTAAGTCGTGCGCCCACTGCGCGGTGTTGAGCATACCGATCATGGGCTCGCCCACCGCCTGAATCACATCTTCATCGGCCGAAAACCCAGGACCCACAAGCTTGATGCTTTGGTTTAAGCCCGCAGACACAAACTGCTTAATAAAGTTAATCCCCATGCCACCCGGCAAAAAGATGTAGATCGCGTCGGGCTTTGTATCGCGAATTTGCGCGAGTTCGGCCGCATAGTCGATTTGACCGAGCTTGGTGTACACCTCTTGATTCGGCGCAAGTTTGTAGCCACGCTTAAACCCATTCAGGGCATCTTTGCCAGCCGGATAATCAGGCGCCAGGATGACCATTTTTTTAAAGCCACCGTCAGCCGCGACTTTGCCTGCCGCCTCGTGAAAAGCGTCATTCTGATAAGACACGCCAAACCAATACTCGTTGCACTGAGCGCCCGCAAACTGGCTAGGGCCCGGATTATTTGACAGGTAGGGCACTTTGGCAGCAAAGACCGCTGGGCCAACGGCTAACGCGACGTTTGAACCGATCGGGCCTGTAAAAAAATCAATTTTGTCGCGCTGTAGATAGCGGGTGACCAGCTGCCGCGCCTGGTCGGGGTTGCCGCCCATATCGGTCTGAATAAACTCGGCCGGTTGGCCGCCAAGCTTGCCACCGAGTTGCTTAATCGCAAGATTAAAGCCGTCGCGCGCCTCGGCGCCTAACGCGGCAAACGGGCCCGACAAATCATTGGCGATTCCGACCTTAATGGGGGTTTGCGCAAGCACGATCACTGGCAGCAGCAACGCCGCTGTTAATAGGTGTTTAAACAGACGCATGATAAGCCTCCTGGGCAGACTGACAAGTAGTACCGAATAGTAGCAGGTGGCTACTGTTTTGCCACCTGCGGGTTTTAAGGTCAAAATAGACCTCTTTACGGTGCCTGGTACGAATCACCGTCGAGAGTCTCGCGTCAAAGGCACCTTTCGTTCAAGGCACCACTCGTTATAGGCCCAATGCCAAATGCCTCTTTCAAACGCCTCCCCCCCCTCTGCGGCCGAGCGAGCCGAGCTAGACCTGCAATACAACGCCCGGGCGACTGTGCCTGACATTGCACCAATGTTGCGCGACTATGCTGAGCTCAGTGCCACGGCGCGGGCGACCCTTCCCTGCGCACTCAATGTGCCTTACGGTGAACACCCCGACGAAACTCTGGATATTTTTTTTGCGAAGGGCCAGGCGCAGGCGCCCGTATTTATCTACCTGCACGGCGGCTACTGGAGGCTGCTTTCTAAAGACGACTCAAGCTTTATGGCTCCTGCTTTGTGCGCTGCGGGCATGACGGTAGTCGCTGTCAATTACTCGCTGGCCCCGGGTGCCAGCCTGAACCGCATCGTGGATCAAACGCGCCGGGCAGTCACTTGGCTACAACGCCACAGCGCGCAAATCCACGGCGACGGTCAAAAACTGATTGTTGCCGGCAGCTCGGCCGGCGGGCATCTTGCAGCAATGATTTTGGCCCGTGGCTGGCAAGAACAATATGGTTTTGACGCTCAAGGCCTCAAAGCTGCAGTCTTGCTCAGTGGCTTGTTCGACCTGACCCCTTTGGTGCACACCCACATCAACGACTGGATGCACCTGAGCCCAGACCAAGCGCGGCGCAATAGCCCTTTGTTTGCGCTACCCGACAGCGGAACGCCGCTCTTGATGAGCTATGGCAGCAACGAAACCGCCGCTTTCAAACAGCAAACACAAGATTTTTTAGCCGCTTGGCGGGCAAAAGGGTTTGCAGGCGAATACCTTGCCATGCCGGGCACGAATCACTTTGACTTGGTGTTGCACTTAAACCAACCGGAGAGCCCGCTGGTGCACGCCTTGCTGCGCTTGGCGGGCTTGAACGGTGCGTCGGGTACCGACGCCTAAGCTGCGGCCTGACCGCAACCTCGCTCAGCGGCCTGTTGCCCCTGCCTGCACCCAAAAAAAGCGATAATCACACATCTTTTACTTTTTAACCCACACACGCCATGGCCGTTAATCTGCATATTCCGTCTGACGACGCTGTTTACCCTGTTGCCGGTATTGAAATCGGCGTCACGCAGGCCGGCATTCGCAAAGTCGACCGACGTGATCTCACTGTGTTTCGCTTGAGCGAAGGCACCAGCATCGGGGGCGTATTCACCCGCAATCGTTTCTGCGCCGCCCCTGTGCTGGTCTGTCAAGCACATTTAAAAAGCGATCTGGGCATTCGCGCGTTGGTCATCAACACAGGTAACGCGAACGCGGGTACCGGCGAGCCTGGCTTAAAAGCCGCGCAGCAAACCTGTGAGGCGCTTGCGGCCTTACTCGACCTGGACAGCGCTCAGATTTTGCCCTTTTCAACCGGCGTCATTCTTGAACCCTTGCCCGTAGACCGTCTCAAAGCCGGACTCCCGGGCGCGCTGAAAGATTTAAAGGCCAACAACTGGGTGTCGGCGGCGCACGGCATCATGACGACCGACACGCTGCCAAAGATTCACTCGCAGCGCCTGAGCCTGGGTGGCAAAACAATTACCATCACAGGCATTAGCAAAGGCGCCGGAATGATACGGCCCAACATGGCCACCATGCTGAGCTATCTGGCGACCGACGCGGGCCTTGCCCAACCGCTGATGACACAACTGTCTCGTGAACTCGCCGAGCTGTCATTTAACCGCATCACCGTCGATGGCGACACCTCGACCAACGATTCTTTTATTGTCATGGCCACCGGCAAAAGTGGCCTGTTGATCGACAGCGCGGCGCATCCGCACTACGCAGCCCTCAAGGTTGCCTTAGCTGTTGCTGCACTTGACCTGGCCCAAAAAATCGTGCGCGACGCCGAAGGCGCCACTAAATTTATGACCATTCAAGTTGAACAAGCCAAAACCGTCGACGAGGCCTTGCTAGTTGCCTATGCGGTCGCGCACTCACCTTTAGTCAAAACGGCTTTCTTTGCCAGCGATCCAAACCTGGGCCGTATCCTGGCTGCGATTGGCTATGCCGGCATTTTGGATTTAGATGTGCGGGGCGTCAAACTCTGGCTAGGCGACGTGTTGGTTGCCGATAAAGGCGAGCGCAATCCTGACTACCAAGAGGCCGACGGCCAGCGCGTCATGAAAGAGCCCGAAATCCTCGTGCGCATCGCGCTTGGTCGGGGCACCATCACACAAACCGTTTATACCTGCGACTTCTCGCATGAATACGTCAGCATCAACGCAGATTACAGATCCTAATGAGCCACTCAACCTCGACAGACGGTGCGGCAAGCGCCGAACTACTCGCACGCGCTTTGCGTGTTTTAGCGCAACTTGAAGCCTGGCTGCCACCCACCCCGCCAGCAACCGACTGGAAGGCGCTGGCGTTTCGTTGGCGCAAGCGTGGCGCCTCACATGGCTGGCTGGATGCGATCGCTCACGTGTCGCTGGTCAATGCGGCCGACTTGCAACATATTGAACGTCAAAAAAACATTATCGATCGCAATACCCGTCATTTTATTGAAGGCAAACCCGCCAACAACGTGCTAATGACAGGCGCCCGAGGCACCGGCAAAAGCTCGCTGGTTAAAGCCATGCTGGCAAGTTATGGCTCGCAGGGTCTGCGTTTAATCGAAGTCGATAAAAGCGACTTGGCCGACTTGGCTGATATCGTTGATCTGGTCGCCGACCGCCCCGAAAAATTTATTGTGTTCTGCGATGACTTATCGTTTGAAGAAGGCGAATCCAGCTATAAAGCCCTGAAGTCGGTGCTCGATGGTTCGGCCTCCTCAGCCGGTACAAACGTGCTAATTTACGCTACGTCAAACCGTCGTCATCTGATGCCTGAATACATGAGCGAAAACCTACAGGCTAAGCATCAGGCCGACGGCGAAGTCCATCCCGGCGAAACCGTCGAAGAGAAAATCTCTTTGTCTGAACGCTTTGGTCTATGGCTGTCTTTCTATCCTTTTAAGCAAGACGATTATCTTGACATTGTGGCGCACTGGTTGCGCACGCTGGGCTGCTCAGAATCCAGCATCACTGAGGCACGCACCGAAGCTTTGCAATGGGCGCTTGAACGCGGCTCGCGTTCTGGTCGCGTGGCCTGGCACTTTGCGCGCGACTGGTCTGCGCGCTATGCCTGACAAAATCATCGACGTCGCGGTAGGCGTGTTGCTGCGCGCCGACGGCACCGTGTTACTGGGTAATCGGCCCGCAGACAAACCCTGGCCGGGATGGTGGGAGCTTCCGGGTGGCAAACTCGAACCGGGCGAAACCGTCTTGCAAGCACTCACGCGCGAGCTACGCGAAGAACTGGGCATACAAGTCACGGCGGCAACCCCTTGGGTCAACTATGTCCACAAATATCCCACCACGACCGTGCGCCTTGCCTTTTGCCGCGTCACAGGCTGGCGAGGCGAGCCAAAAGGCCTAGAGGGGCAAGCGCTACGCTGGGTGACTTTGCAAAAGGCGCACGAGGTCGCACAACTGCTGCCGGCTACCTATCCGCCTTTGCGCTGGTTGCAGTTGCCTGAGGTGTATGCAATTTCATCGGTCGGCGCGCCAGAGCACTTAAGCGCGTTTTTACAACGCCTGGATCAAGGCTTAGACAAAGGCTTGCGCTTGCTGCAATGGCGCGAGCCCGGTTGGCCCGGCGGCGCGCACGCCAGCGATCTGCACGAGGCCTTACTGGTCGTGTTGGCACGCTGTCGCGCAGCAGGCGCGCGTCTGGTGGTCAACAGCGTTCACCCTGCACAGTGGTGGGCACACGCCGACGGTGTGCATTTACGTGCGAGCGATGCCACAAGCTTAACGGCTCGCCCGGCTCTGGCTCAAGGTTCACTGGTCGGAGTCTCTGCCCACAACCGCGCAGAGCTTGCCCAAGCTCGCCTGCTAGAGGCGGATTTTGCCGTCGTGGGTCCCGTCTTGCCAACCCCCTCGCACCCGCACGCAGCGGGCTTAGGTTGGGCCGGCTTTGCCGAACTCAACGCACAGGCAGGTCTGCCCGTCTATGCCGTAGGCGGACAATCAGTCGCAACCCTTGCCCAAGCGCAGGCAGTTGGTGGGCACGGTTTCGCTGGGATTCGCAGTTGGGTTGCCTGAATCGTCTAAGCGTTTAAGATCTTGCGCCGACCAGCCGCCGCCCAAGGCCGAAATTAAACGCAAACTTGCGCCAAACCGATTACCCACCAGAGTAATGTAGGTACGCTCATTATTCAGCGCTGTCGTTTCAAGCACCGCGACACTTAAGTAGTCGATCAAGCCTTGATCATATTGGTTGCGAGCCAGCCTGAGCGACAATCTCGCCGACTCGACCGCAAGCCGTTGCACCACTTCTTCTTGTTCAAAGACTCGCAATTGCACCATGGCATTTTCAACCTCTTGCAAGGCCGTCAATACCGTTTGCCGGTAGATCGCGGTTTGCACATCAAACTGTGCGCGCGCCTGAGCGATTTGCGCCTGACGCGCACCACCATCAAAAATTAACGCAGCAAGCTGTGGTCCGAGTGACCAAAACTGCGCGGGCGCGCTAAACCACTGCGTAAAATCGTTGCTGCGAAAACCCGTATTGGCGTTCAACGTCAAACTCGGAAACCAGGCCGCCGTGGCAACGCCGATTAACGCATTGGCTGAGGCCGTGCGCCGCTCGGCCCCCGCCACATCGGGGCGTCGCTCGAGCAACTCTGAGGGCAAACCGACCGGCACCTGAGGTGGTCGCAGCGGCACCGCTTGGGCAGCAATCGAAAACGTCGAAGGCGCGCGACCTAACAAAACAGCCACTGCATTTTCAGAAATCGCGCGCTGTTGCTCCAGATCAATTAACTGTGCACGTGTGCTTTCGAACTGCGTGCGCGCCACCGCCACATCCGACTGCCCCGAAATACCCGCCTGATAACGATTTTGCGTCAGCTTCCAGGCGCGCTCGTACGCCTGAACAGTTGCTGCGAGCAAGCGCCTTTGTTCGTCTAAGACGCGCACCTGCAAATAGCTTAACGCCATCGCAGTTTGTGCCGTCAACCTCGCACCCGACACGTCTGCCGCAAGCGCGAGTTCAGTCGCATCGGTTGATTCGATGTTTCGGCGCACGCTGCCCCAAATGTCGAGCTGCCAGACGGCCAGCGCGTTCGCGCTGTAGGTGCTGATCGACGTACTGTTCACCACCCCACCCGGACCCGTGGCCGAACCGCCGGCCCGCGTGGCGCCACCCGTGGCTGAGAGCGCTGGTAACAGTGGCGCACGCGCACTCTGTGTGAGTGCGACGGCCTGACGAAACCGCGCCTCTGCCTGCGCGATGTTTTGGTTGGCAACATTGAGTTGTTGCATCAGTTGATTCAGCGTCGCATCTTCGTACATCAGCCACCATTCGGTGCGCGGCGCAGCAGCCAGCTGTGGCTGGGCAAGCTTCCAGCCAAGGGTCTCTTTAAACTGTACGCCGACCTCAATCGCCGGACGCACATAGTCGGGCCCGACCATGCAGCCGCTCAGCAGGCTTGCGCAACCTAGCCACGCCGCAGCACGCGCCAGGCGTGCACACCACAGTTGACCAGAACGAAAACAAGTCATCATGTTTGAGTACCAGTCGGCGACACGATCGGTTTTGAACCAGACCAAGGTCTGCTCGCTAACCATGCCCGCAACCGATCAAGGTACAAGTAAACCACGGGCGTCGTATACAGCGTCAGTAACTGGCTAACGAGCAAGCCACCTAAAATTGTGATGCCAAGCGGCTGACGCATTTCAACACCTGCCCCAGAAGCGAAAACTAAAGGCATGGCACCAAAAATTGCCGCACAGGTCGTCATTAAAATCGGTCTAAAGCGCGTCATACAGGCTTGGTGTATCGCCTGCGTCGGAGACAACCCCAGTTTACGCTGCGCCTCAAGCGCAAAATCCACCATCATGATCGCGTTCTTTTTGACGATACCGATCAACAAAAAAACACCAATTAACGCAATCAGCGTGAACTCCGTTTTTAGCAGTAACAGCGCCAATAACGCTCCTACGCCTGCTGAGGGCAAGGTCGATAAAATTGTGATGGGATGAATCGTACTTTCGTACAAAATCCCCAACACAATATACATGGTAACCAACGCCCCTAAAATCAACCACGGTTGATTAGCGAGGGCGCTTTGTAAAGCCTTGGCCGTGCCCTGAAAGCCGGCCTGAATTTTTTCGCTTGGCAAATTGATCCCAGCAATCGCCTGATCGATTGCGGCATTGGCTTGCCCAAGCGATACGCCGGGCGCGACATCAAACGAAATCGTATCGGCTGCTGACAAGCCCTGATGCCTGACACTAAGCGGCGCATTATTGATCTCGAATTTGGCGACTGCCATCAAGGGCACGCGCTGACCCGTTTGGCTGAGTACATAGACGCCGCGTAACGACTCGGGGTCTTGTGCGTAGCGCGGCGCCACATTCATCACCACCCGGTACTGATTGCGTTCGCCGTACATAATCGACACCTGACGTTGACTAAACGAATTGTTCAGGACATTCGAAATGCTCGCCATCGGCACACCTAGTCGCTGTGCCGCATCGCGGTCAATGCTCAAGGTCACCTGACGTCCACGATCCTCAACATCGGTATCGACATCAATCAACTCGGGCAACTCAGCAAGAGCCTTTTGCACCCGAGGCATCCACTCTTTAAGATCTTCAAGATCGCTGGCCATAAGCGTGTACTGAAAGGCAGAACTACTTTGACGTCCGCCAATCCTGATATCTTGTTGCGCCACTAAAAACAAACGTGCGCCGGGTATGCCTGACAGTTGCGGGCGCAACCGAGCAATCACTTCTCTGACAGAGAGTTTTCTTTCGGCGAATGGTTTAAGTTGAACGGCCAAAAAACTACTGTTGCTGCCACCTCTTCCGCTCGCGTACGCTGTCACCGTATTAATCGCAGGATCGCGCAACAACACCTGCCTGAAGCGATCAAGCTTTGGCTTCATCGCTTCAAACGAGGTGCCATCATCGGTGGAAAAAAAACCTAGCATCATGCCAGTATCTTGTTGCGGAAAAAATCCCTTTGGCACAATGCTATATAAATAAAAATTCAACCCGACCGTTGCTGCCAATAACAACATCATCAAACGGCCATGGCGCAGCGCCCAGGACAAAGAGCTTCCATACCCCTTGACGGTTAGCTCAACGCCGGCCTGAACGCCTCGCGCAAAGAACGCTAGCCACCGATTCACGTGACGTCCGAGCGGACCAAGAAAGCCACCCACTGCAGCGGTCACAGGCGCGTCAGCCGCTACGTTCGCTGTGTTCGCTGCGCGCGGGCGACGCAACAAGTACGCGGCCATCATGGGCGTCAGCGTAAGTGAAACCAACATTGAGATTAGTATCGCCGCAGAGAGAGTGACCGCGAATTCACGGAATAAGCGCCCCGGCAAGCCCCCCATCAGCAGAATGGGAATAAACACCGCGATCAGAGAAATACTCATCGACAACACAGTGAAGCCGACCTCGCGGGTTCCGCGAAAGGCGGCACGTTGCACCGACTCGCCACGTTCGATATGACGCATAATATTTTCAACCACAACGATCGCGTCATCGACCACAAAGCCGGTCGCGACAATCAGCGCCATCAACGACATCGTATTTAACGAATAGTCGCACAGATACATCACGCCAAAGGTGCCGATCAGGGACACTGGCACGGCAACTGTCGGGATCACGGCCGCACGCCAGTTGCGCAAAAATACCAATACCACCATCATGACCAGCCCAATGGCAATCAGTAATGTTTTTTCAGCTTCGTACACAGACGCCCTGATGCTGGGCGTTCGATCCTGCGCGACCGAAACCGTCACATCGGCTGGTAACATCGCGCGCAGCATAGGCAGGTCTGCGCGAATCTGATCCACGGTCTGAATAATATTGGCCTTGGCCTGGCTGCGCACCAACACCAAAATCGCCTGCTTAGTATTAAAGTATCCGATGTTGAACGTGTCTTCAACCGCGTCTTCCACTTGCGCCACGTCAGACAATCGCAGTGGCGCACCATTACGCCAGGCAACGATGAGTGGGCGATACTGCTCGGCCTTCCAGAGTTGATCGTTAGCCGTAATTTGCCAGCGATCGTGTTCGTTTTCGAGCAGGCCTTTTGGGCGGGTTGAGTTAGCCGAGGCGATTGCCAGACGCACGGCCTCGAGCGATACACCCGCCTGCGTTAACGCATCTGGGTTGATATCAATGCGTACCGCCGGCAACGAACTGCCGCCGATTTGCACCTCGCCGACGCCCTCGACTTGCGAAAGCTTTTGCTGCACAGTCGTTGAGGCAATGTCATACAACTGCCCTTGTGACAACGAATCAGACGTGAGCGCGAGCGTCATGATCGGCGCTGAGGCGGGATTGGCTTTATTGTAAGACGGGTTGCTGCGCAAACCACTAGGCATCAGCGCGCGTGCCGCGTTGATCGCACCCTGCACGTCAGTGGCCGCGCTATTAATGTCGCGACTCAAATCAAACTGCAGCGTGATCCGCGTTTGACCCGTGGTGCTACGCGAAGTCATTTCAGACACGCCGGCAATCGTGCCAAGTGAACGCTCAAGCGGCGTCGCAACAGTTGCCGCCATGACTTCGGGGCTTGCGCCCGGCATCTGCGCACGCACGCCAATCACCGGAAACTCGATTTGAGGTAACGGCGCAATCGGCAGCAAACTATGCGCAAGCCAACCCGCCAACACCACGCCTAGCCACAGTAAAACCGTAGCCACCGGGCGGACAATAAAAGGACCAGATAAACTCATAAGGGGTGATCCTGACTGCTGACACCGCCTCGCCACTTGCTTAACAGTCGGTCAAAAAACAAATAAATCACCGGCGTCGTAAACAACGTCAACACTTGACTGACCAATAGGCCGCCCACCATCACCAAACCAAGAGGCTGGCGCAACTCGGCGCCGGTCCCACTTGAGAGCATCAACGGGACCGCACCAAACAAAGCCGCCAGCGTGGTCATCAAAATCGGTCTGAATCGTAATAGGGCAGCCTGTTCAATCGCCTGACGTGCGGGCATTTTGTGTTTGCGCTCGGCCTCGAGAGCAAAGTCGATCATCATGATTGCATTTTTTTTCACGATGCCGATCAATAAAATGATGCCGATGATACCGATCATATCCAGATCACGACCGGTGAGCGTGAGTGCCAGCAAAGCACCGATCGCAGCCGAGGGCAAGGTCGAGAGAATAGTGATCGGGTGGATGAAGCTTTCGTACAAAATACCCAGCACAATGTACATCGTGATGATCGCGGCCAAAATTAAAAACAGCGTGCTCGAGAGCGATGCCTCAAAGGCGCGCGCCGCACCTTGAAATTCGGCCTGAATGCCAAGGGGCATTCCGATATCGCGCCGGGCTTGGGTCACACTCTTCACCGCTGCTGACAGCGAGGCCCCGGGTGCGAGATTAAACGACACCGTCACCGAAGGAAACTGGTCAAGACGATTGAGCACGAGCGCCGTGCGCCCCTCGCTGACCTTGACCAAGCTCGTCAAAGCAATAGGCTTGCCCTCAGCGGTCTTAACGTAGATCGAGCCTAACGCGGACGGATCGCGACGAAACTGAGGCGCCGTTTCGAGCACGACGCGGTACTGATTTGACTGCGTAAAGATGGTGGAAATTTGTCGCTGGCCAAAGGCATCATATAAGGCCTCGTCGATGGCTGCGGCCGATACGCCCACGCGGGCGGCAGCATCGCGATCAATGTTTATCAAGACATTGAGGCCCTCGTTTTGCATATCATCGGCCACATCGACCAATACTTTTTGCGCACGTAAGCGTTCAACGAGCACAGGCACCCACTGCGCCAATAGCGCCGGGTCTACGCTCTCGAGAGTAAGTTGGTATTGGGTGCGACTGACCCGATCTTCAACCGTTAAGTCTTGGACAGGTTGCAGATAAAACTGCAAACCAGGCACGGCACTTAACCGCTCTTGTAAGCGCCGCATCACCACAGACGCCTGTTCGGCGCGCAGGTCGTGCGGACGTAACGCCACCTGCATTCGACCCGTATTCACGGATTCATTCACACCATCGACCCCGATAAACGAAGCGACCGTCGCGACGGCGGGATCTTGTAAGATAACTTTTACAGCCTCTTGCTGGCGTTGCGCCATCGCTGCAAATGCAAGATTTTGCGGGGCCTGCGTCACAATCTGCAACAGGCCCGTATCTTGTGCCGGAAAAAATCCCTTCGGGATCGCCACATACAAAGCTGCCGTCAGTAAAAACGTGCCAAGCGCCACAAACAAGGTGAGCGTCTGATGCTTAAACACCACCTGCAACAAGCGGGCGTAGCTTGCGATCAAAGCCTCAATTTTTTGACTGGTATAGCGGGCAAACGCGCCACCACTTTGCGGATTACCCGCGCGCAGCAGCCGCGCGCACATCATCGGCGTCAGTGTCAAAGAGATCAAGAGCGACAACAAAATTGCCACGGCCAGTGTCACCGCAAATTCTCTAAAAAGACGGCCCACTACCTCGGTCATAAACAGCAGCGGAATCAGCACGGCGATCAACGAGATCGTCAGCGAAACCAAAGTAAAGCCGATTTGCGCCGCGCCCTTGAGCGCAGCCTGGAGCGGGGAATCACCGCGCTCAAGATAGCGTGCGATATTTTCAATCATCACGATGGCGTCGTCGACCACAAAACCAGTCGCGATCGTCAAGGCCATCAGCGTCAGGTTGTTAATGCTAAACCCGATTAAGTACATAACACCAAACGTCCCTACCAGCGACAGCGGCACCACAATGCTAGGGATTAAGGTCGCCGTCAGCGTACGCAAAAATACAAAGGTCACCAAAACCACCAAGCCAATTGCGACCAACAGTTCAACCTGAACATCATGCACCGACTCACGGATCGTTTGCGTGCGATCCGACATCACCTTAACGTCGAGGTTTGCCGGCAAGGCCACACGCAGCTGTGGAAGCAATTTTTGGATGCGATCAACCACTTCGATCACGTTCGCACCCGGCTGGCGCTGCACGTTCAGCAAGATGGCGGGGTCGGCATCAGCCCACGCCGCTAAGCGGGCGTCTTCGGCTTCGGTGACCGCGACTGCGACATCCGAGAGTCTCAGTGGTGCTTCGTTGCGATACGCCACGACTAAATTCATATACTCAAGCGGCGTTTTTAATTGGTCGTTGGCGTTAATCGTGGTCGAACGCACCGAGCCATCTAATGTCCCCTTGGGCTGGTTGACATTTGCGCCGACAACCGTCGTTCGAACATCGGCGAGCGTCAGCCCATAGGCGGCCAAGGCTTGCGGGTTGACCTGAATACGTAACGACGGGCGCTGACCGCCCGCCACTGTCACCAACCCAACCCCAGCAACTTGCGAAATCTTTTGCGCCATGCGTGTATCGACCAGATCGCGGATGAGTGGCAGAGGCACCGTGGGCGAAGTGATCGCCAGCGTCAACACTGCAGCGTCAGCAGGGTTGACCTTGTTATAGATCGGCGGCGCCGGCAAATCGCGCGGCAGCAAATTGCTGGCGGCGTTGATCGCAGCCTGCACCTGTTGCTCGGCCACCACGAGCGGCAGGGATAAGGAAAACTGCAGGGTAATCGTCGAGGAGCCCGTCGAGCTACTTGAAGACATTTGCCGCAAGCCTGGCATCTGCCCAAATTGTCGTTCAAGCGGAGAAGTCACCAGCGCAGCGATGACGTCCGGGCTTGCACCGGGATAAAAGGTTGTCGTTTGGATCGTTGGGTAATCCACCTCGGGCAGCGACGAAACCGGCAGCCAGCGATACGCGATCAGCCCAGATAAAAGCAGCGCCACCATGGCCAGCGTGGTGGCCACTGGCCGAACGATGAACGCGCGCGACAGATTCACGGCCGGGGCGGCGCTGCCGAAGTGCCCGACCGACCCGCGCCAGCAGAGCCCGCCCCCGGTGTGCCTGAGGCACCTGAGGCACCCATAGCACCCGAGGCAGGCGCGCCAATGACTCGGGCTTTCGCGCCCGCGCGCAAGCGGTCGGTACCCTCGAGCACAACGCGCTCGTCAACTTTCACGCCTTCAGTAATTGCCACGCGATCGCCGCTGCGTGCGCCAACTTTTACCGCGCGCAGCGCGGCGGTGTCGTCGGGCAAGATCACATACACAAAAGCACCCTGATTGCCCTGTTGCAAGGCCCCTGCTGGTATCGTTAGCGCGTCTTTGATGGTGCTGACCTTCATGCGGATATTCACAAACTGATTTGGAAACAACGCATCGGTCGCGTTCGTAAAGCGCGCCTTTAACTTGACTGTCCCAGTTGTCACGTCGATTTGATTGTCGATTGTTACCAGTTCGCCCTGCGCAAGGCGAAGCCGATCAGACCGGTCATAGGCCTCGACCGAAAGTGTTTTGCCCGCAGCCAAAGGCTCGCGCACAGCCGGCAAATCGTTTTCGGCCAGCGTAAACAGCACGGCAATTGGCTGAGTTTGGGTAATTACCACCAGTCCAAGCGGATCGTTGGCGTTAATTAAATTGCCCGCATCGACTCGCCGCAAGCCCAGACGGCCCGCGATTGGCGCCGTGATGCGCGTGTAATCGAGTTGCAAGCGGGCGTTGTTCACGGCAGCCTGATCGCTTTTGAGCTGACCTTCAAACTTACTGACTAACGCCAACTGCGTATCAAGCATTTGCGGCGCAATCGAGTCTTGCCTGCGCAAAGTTTGATAGCGCTGTAAGTCGCGCTTGGCGTTTTGGTATTGGGCTTCGTTTTGTTGCTGCTGACCCAGAGCCTGGTCAAGCGCCACCTCAAACGAACGCGGGTCGATCTTGGCCAGGAGCTGATCTTCGATGACTTGCTCGCCTTCTTTGAACAGTACCTCGATCAATTCGCCCTGCACTCGGCTGCGCACCGTGACGGTATTAAACGCCGTCACCGTACCAAGCCCACGCAAGTACAAATCAAGGTCTTGCACCCGCGCGGCTTCGGTTTTGACCGGCACTGGGGGGATAAATCCGGCAGGCAGCCCTTTTTTTTCGGTCGTAGTCACGCCAGGCAGCAACCACCACACGGCAAGCGCCACCAGCAACGCACTCACTATCCAAACTATCGGCGACCGAAGCAGGGGCCGCGTTGACAAGCTTTCAGGCATTCAGGATTTCCAGGCGACCCTACAGGGCGCAAAGGGTCATTTTAAAGGCGACATCTTTTGTCACGGCTTGGGGTCGCTGAGTGCCCTGCTGCGCCGAGTAACGGATCCACATCATATATCTGTTGGCACTGATTTCAGGAAACACCTTTGCTGACTCATCGACCCAGACACGTAACATCTGATAGGTTTTACCTGCCAGCATTTGCTGGTAAGCACCTTCAGGCGCGACGGCCTGAACCGCCTCGCCAGACTCGCGCAAGAGACGCAGGACAATTGCGATGCCAATATGCACTGGCATCAGTGTTGAGATCCAACTTTGAAGATCCGTCTGACGAGCCTCAGTGGGCGAATTTTGCCAGGAATGAAACGAAGGCATATCAACCTGCGTGCCACCGCCGGGCACCACAAGCCGACCCCGCAAACTCGTGAGCCATTCGTTTTCACGCAACGCCTGACCCGTGCGGCCGCCCGCATTTAAGTTGCGGACTGCTTTTTCAATTTCTGCCAGCATATCGGTAAGGGTTTTTGCATTCACCCCGGGGTGATCTTTCAGCCCGTTGAGCGCCGTGCGCTGTCTTTCAAGGTCTTGAATGACGCTGCCTTTGATGTCAGTGCGCTCTGTCGCGTCTAGTAAATCAAATAACGAAGTCAAGGCAACCTGATGGTGCCGCGGATCACTTAAGCCGGCAAAAAATATCATTCGATCAAATAACGACTCAAGACGCAAAAGCGTCCGTACACGTTCATTGAAAGGATATTCAAAGAGAATCACGTTATTGAGTTGAAGTCACATTAAGTAAAATTAAGCTGCCGTCTGGTACCTAAGGGGACGTATTTCGCTTTAGTGTGCAAGGTTACACCAGCCTTGATGCAACACCAATACTTGTTTTTCAAGCGCGGCTAACGAGACAGACCTTGAATTGTCAATCACGTCGTCGGCAACCGCTAAGCGCTGCTCGCGGGTCGCCTGAGCCTTCAGAATACGCTGAACGGTCTCTGGGGCGAGACCACTGCGCGACTGCACGCGTTCAAGCTGAGTCGCCTGATCACAGTCCACCACGCACAGACGGTCGATTTGCTGGCGCCAACGACCCGATTCAACCAAAAGCGGCACCACGAATACAACATAAAGACCTGTGGCATTGGCAGCCTCTTGGCGTACGGCCTGGGCAATCAAGGGGTGCAAAATACCTTCGAGTTCGACCCGTCTCGCAGGGTCTGCAAACACTAACTCACGCATCTGCGCGCGGTTCAGTGCACCCGAGGGCTCAAGAACTGCTGAGCCGAAGGCTTGGCGAATCGGCTCAATCGCCTGCCCGCCCGGGGCCGTCAGGCTGTGCGCAATCAGGTCGGTATCGATCACCGCAGCCCCCCAGCCGGCCAGCAGATTGGCCACTTGGGTTTTGCCTGAACCAATCCCCCCTGTGAGGCCTAATTTAAATGTCGACTTCAGCATACGCACCTCAAAGACTATTTTGCGTACAAAATAGCATGACGATACCGCCCAAGGCTAAGTAAGGCCCAAACGCTAAAGGTTCAAAGCACGGGCGACGGCTACTCAGGATGCCCGAACATGCCACCACGCTTGTCACCAAGCACGCCAAGCAGGATGCGACCAAAAGCGCCCAAGGCAGCGCCTCGATCCCCAGCCAGGCTCCGGTTGCGGCCGCCAGCTTGAAGTCGCCAAAGCCGATCCCATCGCGCCCGGTGCACCCTCGAAACGCAGCCCAGATCAGCCACAGCACCGCATAGCCGGCGGCGGCCCCAGCCACCGCGTCATGCAGAGCAATCCAGCCACCCAACCACTGAAATAACAAGCCGGCCCATAAGAGGGGCAGGGTCAGTGCATCGGGTAACAGATGCGTTTGCGCATCGATGCGCGCCAAAACCTGCAAACCAGCGCAGTAAATCGCCGCTGCCAGGGCAAACCACCCAAGCCCCCAATTTAAAAGCACCAGAACAGGGCTTAGGCACAGGCCACCCACCAAGAGGCGGTCTAAGCGTCGCTTGACTGCAACTGAGCAGGCTGGCAGGTTAGACGTTAAGCGGCCGGCTACCCCCCATTGTTTAAGCAGGCGGCAGCGCAGCCTGCGCGCCCAAACCAGCAAAACCACCGCGCTCAGGGCACCTGCGGGCAACCCCACTGTCAGGGCCAGCAGCAATCTTTCAGTCATATGATCTGCCGTAAAAGAAGCTGTGCAGGGAACAAGCCAAATGCGTAGAATGCATACAATCCTCGAAGTCTCTTGAATTAGGAAGTTCTGATCATGTTTCTAAATACAGGGCGTTGCGCCCGGCACACGCTAAAGTTTCAGTCTTCTTGGGTGCTTTTGTTAACGTTTGGGCTCGGCGGCTGTGCGCAAATGCAGCAGGCCGGCTACTACAATCCCCCGCCTGCCAGCACCACAACCGATGCGATTGCGCAAGGCGAAGGCATCTATAACAACCAAACCCTGCGGGCCCCAAATCAAATCCAAATTGGCCTGCAACAACCCGGCGTTCAAAGCCGTTCTGTCGCCACGCCAATCCCAAGCCCCGTCTTGGGTGCCGATGCCAATGCGGCAAGCGCAGCAGCGCCCACCGAAACTCTGCAAGCCATGCTCATCCCAGAACCACAAAGCTTTGCCGGCACCTTGCCCTGCTTTCACCCCGAAATGAAATGTTCGGCTCAAAGGATCACGATTACGCTTGCCCCGAACGGGCGTTGGCGCGCTCGCGCGGCCTACCTTGAACAAACCAGCAAAAGCGGTGCTGTGCAAACCGATCAAGGATGCTGGCGCGCCTCGTCGCAGGCTGTTCCGCGCGTGATCTTGCTCAACAATCAAGGTAACGTGCGTGCCGAACTCGCAATGACCTCGGGTAATGCGTTGCGTCTGGTTTCAATGAACGGCGCAGCCGCCAACCTGACCTATAACCTCACGCGGCAGCCTGACCTCGACCCGATTGACGAACTCAAAGGCAAGCCCGCACCAAGCTGCCCCTAAGCTTCTGTCCTCAGCGGCTACCCGACCACAGACTTTTAGCGTTTAGGGGTTCAAGAGGGATTTTTGGGAAGCCAGCCTAGAGCGGGGGGCTGTTCTGATTTTGACTCAGTACGCTGTAGCGACGTAGCGATCGGCTCGGGTTCAGGGCTGGTGCAAACAGTACGCGCTAACTGTACGGCGTTACGTACACCCATCTTGTGAAAGATTCGCGCCCGATGCGCTTCGACCGTGCGCATCGAAATGCCAAGTTCACTTGCGATCAGTTTATTGGACTTACCCTCGGCGACCGGATGAATGACATCGCGCTCGCGCGCCGTGAGCACCTTCCAGCCAGCGCCTGCTCTGTTTTCTGAATATTTCATACCGCCTCCGTGTCAACACGAAGCGCAGTCTGTCATGCCTGAGTCCACACAGCTAGCTGTCAAATCTGACAGGCGGATTAACCCTAGGTCGCGCGCGACTCACAACTCGAGATTGTCGATCAGGCGCGTGGCGCCTAACTTTGCAGCCGCTAGCACCACGAGTGGTTCGCCAGCGGCCAGATCGTCGGGCGTGGGTTTATTCAGATCGCGTTGACGACGAATCGCAATGTAATCGACCTGCCAGCCACGCGCTTGCAGCAGATTTGAAGCCTCTTGCCCAAGCTTGAGGGCATCGCGCTCGCCCGCCTGCAACTGGCGCTGCACAGCCTGTAAGGCTGCATAAAGTTGTGGCGCCTCGGCGCGTTCGTGAGGCTGCAGATACACGTTGCGAGAAGATAGCGCCAAACCGTCGTCGGCACGCACGGTTTCGTGTGCCAGGATTTCGACAGGTAGCTGAAACTGACGGCACATATTGCGTATGACCATGAGTTGCTGATAATCTTTTTTTCCAAAGACCGCCACGCCGGGTTGCACACAGGAAAATAGTTTTAAAACGACCGTGCTGACGCCGCCAAAAAAACCAGGACGGTATTCACCCTCAAGGATGTCGCCAAGCTCTTGCGGGGGCTGCACGCGATAGTTTTGAGGCTCGGGGTAGAGTTCACGCTCGTCGGGGGCAAACAAGACATACACATCCCGGTCACGTTGAAGTTTTTTAATGTCGTCTTGCAAGGTTCGAGGATACCTTTCAAAGTCTTCGCCCGGTGCAAACTGCAAGCGGTTAACGAAAATACTGGCGACAACGGGGTCGCCATGCTGACGCGCTAATTTCATTAACGCCAAGTGGCCTTCGTGCAAATTGCCCATGGTGGGCACAAAGGCCACGCGTAACTGCCCGCGCAATTGGTCACGCAGTTCTTGGATAGTGTGGACAACCTTCAATTCTTAGTCTCCGAGACTGGGCAGTGGTTGCCTAAACGGCAGCGCTTGTATACGCCAGTCTGACATAAATCGGGGCGTAGGGCTCAGCTTGCGTGATCTCTAGAAGAGCCTCACGCGCGAGTTCGAGTAACGCCAAAAAATGCACGACTACGACTGCAATCGGGGCGCCTTCAGAGATACGTTCCATGAATAAGGCGCTGAATTCGATGAAGCGTACACCATTAAGCCTGCGCAAAATATGCGTCATATGATCGCGCACAGACAACTGCTCGCGCGTGATGTGATGGTGCGCGTTTAGTTTTGCGCGTTTCAGGATATCGATCCAGGCCTGACGCAAGTCTTCGACACTGACCTCGGGCAAGGCACGCTCGAGGCGCAAATCTGCAAACCCCTGTGCACGCTGAAAATCGCGCCCAAGCTGTGGCACGGCATTAAGATTTTGAGCCGCGAGTTTCATGCGCTCGTATTCAAGCAGGCGCCGCACGAGTTCGGCGCGCGGGTCTTGGACCTCTTGTCCGGTATCGGTCTTTTTAACCGGCAGCAACATGCGCGCTTTGATCTCAATAAGCATCGCTGCCATCAGCAGATATTCGGCTGCAAGCTCAAGGTTGTGCATCCGGATCTGGTCAACGTACGACAAATACTGTCGCGTCACCTCGGCCATCGGAATATCAAGTACGTTGAAGTTTTGCTTGCGTATCAAATACAGCAAGAGATCGAGCGGACCTTGGAAGGTTTCGAGAAAAACCTCGAGCGCATCGGGTGGAATATAAAGATCGGTTGGCAACGAAAATAGGGGTTCGCCATACAGACGGGCGAGCGCCACCGCATCGAGCACATCAGGCGTCGTGTCGATCGAGGGCGTTACCAGCGCCTTCAGGCTAGCGCTCGAAACTTGAGTCGCGGCCATAAAAACTAATTATTTTGATAGACGTAAGGGCTTTGACGCACGCGTGCTTGTTTAAAGCCCTCTGCAAGCTCAGGATCTTGTGGTTTATCCCACAGGCGGGCGCGCCCATCGCGCTGGCGTTGCTCGACGTCTTTGTGCGTCGCTTTATAAGCCTGAAGAAACTGGGTAATTTCTGAGGTGTAGTTCTCGACCATGGCGTTTTGATAAATAATTGAACGAACGCTTAGTGTACTGTAGAGCCTGACCTATCACTCTAAGTGCTTTTAACCCCCTCGCCCGCCGCCAAAACTGCCAAGATGTCGATGTCCCCGCCTGGGTTGAACCACCCAGAAAACGCCTGCGCGCCCCCACCAAGTCCGGCCAAACCCGAACGGATGCTGCCTTTTATCGTGGGTTGCGCCCTGCTGATGCAGATGCTCGACTCAACCGTGGTTACCACTGCCTTACCTACAATGGCCGTCGATCTGGGCGCCGACCCTGTGCGCTTGAATATTGCCATCACCGCCTACTTACTCGCTGTTGCAGTATTTGTGCCAATTAGCGGCTGGGCCGCCGACCGGTATGGTGCCAAACGCGTCTTTATTGCTGCGATTGCCTTGTTTACCCTCAGTTCGCTGACCTGTGCGCTGTCTGGCACGCTCACCGAACTGGTCTGGTCGCGTATCGTGCAAGGGATTGGCGGGGCCATGATGGTACCCGTTGGACGCATTATTCTGCTGCGCACGATTCCAAAAAATGAATTGCTCAAAGCCATGGCTTTTTTATCGCTGCCCGCTTTGATCGGCCCCATGGCGGGTCCGCCGCTAGGTGGCTTTTTAGTGACTTACGCCTCTTGGCACTGGATTTTTTTGATCAATTTACCCATTGGCATCTTGGGTATCTGGATGGTTCTGCGGTTCGTGCCTGAGTTGCCAAAAGATCAGCAAGCGCACCCGCTTGACTGGCTTGGTTTTTTGCTCAGCGCCCTGTGTATGGCGACCTTGGTGGGCGGCTTTGAATCCCTGGGCCAAGGCGGACCCCCACTTTGGGTGTCCGCCGCATTCATCGCGACGGGCCTGCTGTCGGGCGTGCTGTACTACTGGCACTCGCGGCACCACCCCGAGCCAATTCTAGATTTGTCGTTACTTAAAATTCAAACGTTCAGAGTGTCAACCGTTGCCGGCAATCTTTGCCGCTTTGGCGTGGGTGCGGTGCCCTACTTGCTGGCGTTGATGCTGCAGATTGGCTTTGGGCTCAGCGCGCTGTCAGCCGGGCTCATTACCTTTGCCGGTGCAGTGGGTGCGATGGCCATGAAAATCGCGGCGCCGCGTATTCTTGACCGCTGGGGCTATCGACGCGTCTTAACCGTCAACGCCGTTTTTACCGGCCTAAGCCTTGCAAGCTGCGCTTTTTTTACAGCCTCTACGCCTGCGGTGGTGATGACCGCTGTGCTGCTGTTTGGTGGATTTTTTAGGTCGCTGCAATTTACAGCGATCAACACGTTGGCCTACGCAGATATTTCTCAAGATAGCATGAGCCGCGCAAGCAGCTTTGCGGCAATGGGCCAACAGCTAGGGGTTAGTTTAGGCGTGGGCGTCGCCGCAGAGACGCTTCACCTGAGCATGCTCTGGAGAGGCTCAGACACACTGATCGCCGCCGATGTTGTCGTGGGATTTTTGGTCCTCGGCGTGCTGTGCGCGTTACCGAGCTTTTCTTTTTGGCGTCTATCGCCACAGGCTGGCGAAACCTTGCGCCAGAGCCGTTCGGCTCAGTCGCGCGCGGGTTAGCGTTCAGTTTACCTTCGCACCCGAGAGCTTGACCAGCTCTTGATACTTAAGCCGCTCTTGCGCAACAAAGGCGGCAAATTGTGCAGGCGAAAGCACCGCGGCCTCGGAGCCCATCGTTTTTAAACGCTCTTTGACGTCGGCCTCGAGCAGTGCCGTCGCATAAGCAGCATGCAGCTTGGCAATTGTCGCAGCAGGCGTGCCCGCCGTGGCGAACACACCAAACCACGTGCCCAGATCAAAAGCTTGAACCCCCGCCTCTTGCATCGTGGGCAACTCGGGTAACAGCCCCGAACGCACGGGTGTTGTCACAGCAAGCGCTTTCACTTTTTTCTCTCGAATCAAATTGGCCGCCGCGGCCAGATTATCAAACATGAGCGCCGATTGCCCCGAGAGCAAGGCTAACTGCGCGGGTGCCGCGCCCTGATACGGTATATGCACCATCTCGGCTCCGGCGCGTACGCTAAGCAGAGCCCCGGCCAAATGACCGGCACTTCCCGAGCCACCCGAGCCGTAATTCAACTGACCCGGATTTTTTTTCGCGTACGCGATCAATTCCTGCACAGTTTGAATATTATTTTTTGTTGCAAAATCAAGATTCAGCAGCAACACATTGGGCACCGAGCCCACCAGAGCGATTGGCGCAAAATCTTTAACCGAGTCATACGCAATCGAGGCAAAAAGCCATGGGTTGATCGCATGCGTTGCCACCGCCCCCATCACCAACGTGTAGCCATCGGGTTGCGCCTTCGCGATTAAATCTGCTCCAATATTGCCGCCCGCACCCGGTTTGTTTTCAACCACAACAGGCTGACCCAAGCTAGTTTTCACTTTTTCAGCTAAGACGCGCGCCATCACATCAAGTGGCCCGCCGGGCGGATAGGGGACGATAAACCGCAAGGGTTTAGTCGGAAACTCATTTGACGACGGGCTGCTCGCAGTAGACCCTGTTTGTGCCAAACCGTCAGTCCCCGCAAGGCCGGAC
The DNA here is from genome assembly GCA_945872285.1 of Bordetella parapertussis. Lineage (GTDB taxonomy): Bacteria > Pseudomonadota > Gammaproteobacteria > Burkholderiales > Burkholderiaceae_B > Zwartia > Zwartia parapertussis_D. The sequence continues at coordinate 33,395 of CAMBZR010000001.1, forward strand.
ATCCCTATTAAAAGTACGGCACTCAGCAAACTAAAGCGCACGCGCGCGGGACGAATTAAACCGGTGAAGCGAAGCAACTGCGTCAGGCAAGTCAAGGTCAGCATCGTTTTCTCACAATCAGGTTTGCCCAACTGTGCCAGAGAGACTCAACGAGCAGCAGGCAGGCGCGCACGGAACCTTCGGTATCAAGGGCTCAGTGAATAATTTGACTCAAAAATAGTTTGGTACGATCGTTTTGCGGGTGATCAAAGAAAGCGTCAGGTGTGTTTTGCTCAATGATTTCACCTTGATCCATAAAGATCACACGGTCTGCCACCCTGCGGGCGAAGCCCATCTCGTGCGACACCACCACCATGGTCATCCCGGTATCTTCCGCCAAATTCACCATCACCTCAAGCACCTCTTTGACCATTTCAGGATCAAGTGCTGAAGTCGGCTCATCAAACAACATCACTTTCGGATCCATACACAGCGAACGCGCGATCGCCACGCGCTGCTGTTGACCTCCAGATAATTGCCCCGGAAATTTGGCCGCCTGCTCGGCGATTCGCACGCGTTCGAGGTATTGCATCGCACGCTCCTCAGCCTGAGCCTTGGGTGTCTTTAGCACCCAAATCGGCCCAAGCGTTAAGTTTTCGAGCACTGTTAAGTGAGGAAACAAATTGAAATGCTGAAACACCATGCCGACATCGCGACGAATTGCCTCCACCTGGCGAATATCGTTAGTGATTTCAGTACCATCAATTACGATTTGCCCCTGCTGGTGCTCTTCAAGGCGATTAATACACCGGATCAGCGTCGATTTGCCTGAGCCCGACGGCCCGCAGATCACAATGCGTTCGCCTCGCGCAACCTCTAAGTCAATGTTGCGTAACACGTGAAATTTTCCAAACCACTTGTTGACGGCTGTCATGCGAATGATGGCGTCAGCCATACACGATCTCCAATAAGACGCGCCTGGGGGCAGGCGACTGGCGACAAATCTCTAGCGCTGATGCTCGGTGCTTAATCGCGTTTCAAGCGACTGGCTGTATTTAGACATCGAATAGCAAAAGATAAAATAAATTGCAGAAATAAATACGTAAATTTCGATACTAAAACCGCGCCACGCCTGATCAACCAGCGACGCCTTAGCCGCCTGTGTTAAGTCAAAGAGACCAATAATGACCACCAGCGAGGTATCTTTAAACAGCGCAATAAACAGACCAACGAGCGGTGGAATCACGATCTTAAGCGCCTGCGGCAAAACAATCAGCCGCATCTGCTGCCAATAGGTCAGGCCCAGCGAGTCAGCCCCTTCGAACTGGCCTTTAGGGATCGCCTGCAGCCCGCCCCGGATGGTTTCTGCCATGTAGGCTGCGGCAAATAAGATGATCGCGACTTGCGCGCGCAACAACTTATCGATTGTCAGACCTTCAGGCAAAAACAGCGGTAGCATGACGGCCGACATAAACAACAGGCTGATCAGAGGCACGCCTCGAATCAGTTCAATATAAACGACACAAAGCGTTCGAATCGCAGGCATCTCAGAGCGACGTCCCAAAGCCAAGACGATACCCAGCGGAAACGCAAAGGCGATACCAAAAGTTGACAACATCAGCGTCAGAGGCAAACCACCCCAGCGACTGTTTTCTACGTGGGTCAACCCTAAAATACCGCCCCACATTAGCACGGCCGCGCCACCGAGTGCCACGAGCCAGAACAGCAGCAACGAAAGGTTCCAAAACCGGCGCACACCGCTCAAAACAATGACGCCCAACAGCAGCAACGTTGCCAACAAAGGGCGCCATTGTTCTTCGTAAGGATAGACGCCAAACAATATCAAACGGTGTTTTTCTACGACGAAGGCCCAACAGGCACCCGTCACATTGCGGCACTCTTGGGCGCTCTTGGCCGAGATGGTGGAGTTCAGGAAAAACCAGTCAATCATCCCAGGAAGCGTTGCGAACAACAGCCAAACTGAGAGCAGCGTGAGCAGGATATTAAATGGCGAAGAAAATAATTGGGTGCGCAGCCAAGATGTGATGGCGCTTAGCGACCACACGCTCGGGGCTGAAGCTTGCTTGATAACGTTAGGAGAAGCGCTCATCGTTATCTTTCTACCAGCGCGATGCGCTTGTTGTACCAGTTCATCAATAACGAGATTGACAAGCTTACCGTCAAATAGGCGGCCATAATCATCAAGATACCTTCGATCGCTTGACCCGTCTGATTCAAAGTCGTGTTGATCACTGACACCAGATCAGGATAGCCAATCGCAACAGCAAGCGAACTATTTTTGGTGATATTGAGATACTGGCTCGTCATTGGAGGAATAATCACTCGCAAGGCCTGGGGCAACACGACCAAACGCAGTACCAAGCCACTTTTAATGCCCAAGGCGCCGGCTGCCTCCCATTGACCGCGGTGCACCGACTCGATACCCGAGCGCACCACCTCGGCGATAAAAGCCGAGGTGTAAATCACCAAACCAAACAACAAGGCCGCAAATTCTGGGCTGATTGTCATTCCGCCTGCAAAGTTAAACCCCTTGAGCTCAGGGATTTCAAGGCTCAAGGAAGAGCCACTTACCCACCACACAAGCGTTGGCACCACAAGCAACAAACCAAACACGGCCCGACCCGTTGCAAAAAGCTGTCCCGTTTGCTCTTGACGGCGGCGCGCCCACTTCACGAGCACTATTGACGCGACAATAGCCATGAACAAGCCCGCCAACAACCACAGCAGCCCCTCGCCCTGAACCGTCGGCAACTGAATGCCGCGATTGGAAACAAAAACACCTGGCAAAGGATGATGGGCCCGCCTTGGGCCCGGCATCGTTTCGATGATAATGGTGTACCAAAAAAATAATTGCAGTAGCAAAGGAATGTTACGCATCACTTCGACATACACGCTTGACACTTTGCGAATCAGCCAGTTTTTTGACAGCCTAGCGATTCCAATGATGGTCCCCAACAGCGTGGCCAGAACGATACCGATCAGCGCTACGCGCAGCGTGTTTAGCACGCCTACTGTGATCGCGCGTTGATAGGTATCGGCAGGGGTAAAACTGATGACGCTCTCGCCGATTGCAAAACCCGCTTCTCGGGTTAGAAAACCAAAGCCGGTCGAGATATTGCGCACAGACAAATTGTGCAGCGTGTTGTGCACCAGATACCAACCTGCACCACCCACAATCGCGACGGCGAGAAGTTGGTAAACCACAGAGCGAAGGGTCGGATTATTCCAACTCAAGCGCCTTTTCGGCGCTTGAGTCGATGCTACAGTTTTGAGATTCATCAGCTGCAAGAGTGATTACCAAGCGAGTGCTTGGTAATCACTGCTCAAGGTTGAAACGATACGCTTAACGGATTGGCCAAGCGTAAAGGATGCCGCCTTTCGTCCACTGCTGATTCAGGCCGCGCTCAAGCTTAAGGGGGGTATCTTTGCCGATGTTTCGCTCGAAGCTTTCGCCGTAATTACCGACTGCTTTGATGATGTTGTAAGCCCACTTTTCGTCAACGCCAAGGTTCTTACCCATCCCCGGTGTCACACCCAAAATGCGCTGAACGTTCGGGTTGGTGCTTTTGAGCATCTCATCAAGATTTTTTTGAGTCACGCCATACTCTTCAGCCTCGACCATTGCGAAAAAGCTCCAGCGCACAACGTTGAGCCACTGCTCGTCGCCTTGACGCACTAAAGGACCAAGCGGCTCTTTAGAGAAGTCTTCGGGCAAGATCACATACAGATCGGGTTTAGCCTGCGATGAGCGCGAAGATGCTAAGCCGGATTTGTCGGTCGTGTACGCATCGCAACGGCCAGAAACAAAGGCACCGACCACCTCGTCGAGCTTTTCAATCACTACAGGTTTAAACGACAGCTTGTTTGCTCGAAACCAATCAGCCAGATTGAGTTCAGTTGTGGTGCCAGGCTGAACACAGATGGTGGCGCCGTTCAGTTCTTTGGCACTTTTGATCCCGCTGTCTTTGCGCACCATAATGCCTTGGCTGTCATAAAAATTGACGCCTACGCCAATCAAGCCTAGCGACGTATCGCGCGTCATGGTTTGTGTGGTGTTACGCACCAACACATCAACCTCACCGGATTGCAAGGCTGTGAACCGTTGTTGCGCGGTTAAAGGTGTGACTTTAAATTTGGTTGGATCGCCAAACATTGCGGCCGCAAAGGCCTTGCACATGTCGATATCTAAGCCTGACCATACGCCTTTGCTGTCAGGTGCACCAAAGCCGGACAAACCGGTATTGGTGCCGCACTGCACAAAGCCTTTCTTTTTGACGCTATCAAAGGTGGTACCCGCTTGGGCGACGGTGCTGGCTGCAAAAAGCGCAGCGCCAAAAGCAGCTAATTTAAGAAATTTCATGGATAACTCTCCGAATCACAAAAAAAGGGACAGCAGCCAAACGGGCGCGCTGCGGGGACGGATACCTGCGAGCCACAGATAGTAGCCGCACGCTTAGACTCACTATATGGGGGAAATCCCTTGGCGGCAATCCTTAGGCACACGAGCAGAGTTACTATTCAGGTCTAAATGCGGCGAGCCATGATCGAATTTCAACACGTTTTTAAATCCTACGGCCAAGGCCGTAACATTTTGGCTGACCTGAGCTTCGGGGTGTCGGCCGGCGAGTTCGTTTATGTGGCGGGCCCCTCGGGCGCTGGCAAATCGACTCTGCTCAAGCTCATTGGCGGTCTCGAACCGCCTAGTCGTGGTTCGATCCAAGTCAACGGACACCGACTCGATCGGCTTTCGGCTCGGGCACGCCCGTACCTTAGGCGAGCAGTAGGCGTTATTTTACAAGACACCCATCTGCTCTACGACCGCAGTGTCATCGACAATGTCCTGCTTCCCCTTGCGGTCACGGGGCTTGCCCCCAGTCTGGCTCGAGCACGCGCACGCGCCGCCCTCGAAAAAGTTGGGCTGTCTTCGAAAGAGAATATTCATCCAATCGAACTTTCGGGTGGCGAACAGCAGCGACTCGCGATTGCTCGGGCAATCGTTAACCGCCCAGCGATTTTGATTGCTGACGAGCCGACTGCCAGTCTCGATCTCGACAGTGCACGGCGCATTATGGAAGTCTTTAAAGACTTTAACCGCGTCGGGGTGACCACGGTCATTGCCTCACATGACGACACCTTGATGGCTAGCTACGCCACGCGCGCCTTTAAAGTCGAGCCAGGCAAGTTCGCCGACTCAGCTTCGCAGCGAGCACCCACTTACACGCAGAGTGCTGTCATGGTTAAAAGTCAGTCTCCTACCCTGCGAGCGACACCGGACGATGCACTACGGTGAAAAGCCTCTTACGCCAACACCGCTATGCCCTGGCCGTTACCCTCAGACGCCTGGCCGCGGCACCTCTTTCCTCTTTAACGAACCTGTTGGTGATCTCGCTCGCCCTGTCGTTGCCCTTGCTAGGGGCCTCGCTACTTGTGTCGATGCAACCGGTTGCCCGTCAGGTGTCTGTGACCCCAGAACTCACGATTTTTTTAAAAATCGATGCCCCCGCTGCCGCAGCCGAACAAATCGCCAAGCGGGTACGCCAAGAGCACGCGGCGCTGGTAGCGGGTGTGCGCGTCATCAGCAAGGACCGAGCGCTAAACGACCTGCGGGGCAACCCCGCCTGGGAGCAAGCGCTCAAGGTCCTGCCCGGTAACCCGCTGCCCGATGCCGTCGTAGTGAGCTTGACTGCAAACGATCAGCTTGCCCAACTCGCCGATCAACTCGCGCAAGGCTGGCGTAAATGGCCCGGCGTTGAGCTCGTACAACTCGACACGGCGTGGGTGCAGCGTCTTGAAGCCTTATTGCGCGCTGGCCGCATCGGCTTGCTACTGCTGGCGCTGAGCGTCACGCTCGTGGTGCTTGCAACCGTTTTTAATACTGTTCGCATGCAGGCAATGTCTCAGCGCGAAGAGATCGGTGTGGCGCGCTTGGTGGGAGCCACTGAGTCCTTTGTACGCAGGCCGTTTTTATATCTAGGCTCGCTCACGTGTAGTCTTGCCGCGCTGCTTGGCATCGGCATTGCTCGCTTAGCGTTGATTCCGCTAAACGACGCGCTCGCGAGCCTCGCGCGCAGTTATGACACAGAATTTGCGCTGTCCTTGCCTCCAGCAGAGTTGTTAGCCGCCGCGGTAGTATCTGTTGCCATTTTGGGTGCGCTCTCGGCCCGCTGGTCCGTGCAACGCAATACTCAGTTTTAGGCCGCCTAGGCCATGCTACTGCCACCGTTCACGCTGATGGTTTGTCCCGTTACATAACTCGAGAGCTCTTCGCTCGCTAAAAACAACAGCACGCCAGCGCACTCTTCGGGCCGACCCAGACGCCCCATCGGAATCGATTTTTTTAGTTTTGCCTGCAAGTCATCTTTGCTCGTGACGCTATTGCTTGCATGCGCCGCATGGATAGGCGTGTCAATCACCCCCGGCGCAAGCGCATTGACTCGAATCCCTTCGCGCACAACCTCGCGGGCCAGCCCTTTGGTGTAAGTGGCAATGTAAGACTTTGACGCGGCATACAACCCGGCGCCGCGGGTCCCACCCGTTTGCGCCGCCTGCGACGTGATGTTGATAATGCTGCCCCCGCCTTGTACCCGCACATCCTTGCTGCCTGGTTTGCGCGATCGTTACCCCCATTGCACCAAGACTCGTCAGGCTTTTGATGACCTGGGCCCGAAGCAGGCTCGCTCTACGTCGTAAGTTCATGCTCATGATGCCAAGTTTCCAAAAGTAAAAATTGTGTTCTACAACACGCCCTGATCGGTCAGGTCTTGTATTTCTGAATCGGAATAGCCCAACATTTTTTTAAGCACGTGGACATTGTCTTCGCCATAGCCCGGCGCACCTCGATCAATCACACCACCCGCATAGGCCGGTGTCGCACTCATTTTGACCGGAAACTCATTGACGGGCCAGCGACCGATCTTAGTGCCTGTCACTTCGGTCAGCCACTCAAGTTCTTTGAGCTGTGGGTCGGTGTCGTAACGATCAGCGGCAGTTTGGCAAACACCCGCTGGCACACCGGCCTGCTGTAAGCGCAGCATGCACGCGCTGGCGTCTTGCTTGGCAGCCCAGGCAGCAATGGCCTCATCAAGCGCGTCTTGATTTTGCAAACGCAAGGCTAGCGTACTGAAGCGTAAATCCCATCGCAGCGCGGTCAACTCGGGCTCGCTCACCAGCGCGTTCCATTCGGCATCGTTAAAACAAGCTAAAGCCAGCCAGCAATCTTCTCCGGCGCAACGATACGCGCCGTGCGGGGCCGCGGGCTTATATGGCGAACGATTGCCATAGCGGGTCCACTCGCGACCGTTGGCAGACCAATCCAACACTGCTGTCGCGGTTTGATAAATGCCCGCCTCGCACTGCGAGGCATCGATCCATTGACCTTCGCCCGTTTGATTACGGTGATAGACCGCCCCGAGTGCTGCGAGGGCAAAACCATACGCACCGATCCAATCCAGGTACGAATAGCCCCAGCCCGCGGGCATGGCAGGATCAGGACGCCCCGACATTTCTGTGGTGCCAGCAAAAGAGGCGGCTACCGGGCCTACGGTACGAAAACGCCCGTACTTGCCAAGCCCCCCCATACCAGATTGTTGAACATAAATAATGTCAGACTTCAGCGACTTCAACACCTCGTAGCCCAGCCCCAGACGCTCAAGCACGCCGGGTGAAAATCCTTCGGCCACAATGTCAGACTGAAGCGCCAACTCTTTGGCAATCGCCAGACCCTTGGGGTGCCGAATATTAAGCGACATCCCGCGCTTGCCAGCATTTTTGTTATTGAACTGACCACCCATGTCCGAATCGGTCACGCCAGGCAAGGGTGCCGTCGCGGCGTCGCGCGCCGCGCGCCCACCAATCGGCGACATCGCAGCCAGACGGGTGTCGGGGTTTTCTTTCCATTCAACCTTGATACTTTCAGCGCCTAGTGCAGCCAAAATACGCGTGCCGCCCGCCGAGGCTAAAAACCAAGAGAAATCAAGAATCTTGATTCCTTGCAACGCAAACGGGCGCCCGCGTGCAGAAATATTTTTAACCGTTGGCGCGTATTTAAATGTTTGCGCTTGCGTCTGCGTCTGGGCGCGTGGCTGAGCCAACGCCCGTGCCTTCACGGTCTGGGTATTTTTAGGCGCACTGAGTAACGCGTTTAACTCGGCATTGTGTTGCCCTACCAAGGGCGCACGCTTACCCGCTTGCCAGGCGGTCGCGCTGCTCAACCACTTGCTAGTCGGATAGCGCAACGCCCGACCAAGCTCAGGGTGATCGATATCGGTGAACGAATGACGCATCAACCAATGTTCATCCAACGCGTTTTCATGAGGCTTACGCACCGGCGCCCATAGCAGGCCAGCCTCTTGCGCCTCGCGCCAAGGCAGTTCGTTGTAATCGTATGAACCCACAAAATCACGAATCACTTCGAGCATACGGACCGTTTCGTCATCCATCCCGGCCGACCCTGGAGTGCTGCGCGCTTTTAAGTCAGCGGTCGCAGCAGGCGCCTGTAGATCTCCCGCTTTACCATACCGCGCTAAGAACGGAACGAGTTTGGCTTTATCGCGCGCCGAGACGCCCCAAGTCATGTTCCAGCGCTTATCTTTCGTCGCGCTCACATTGGGAATCGGCGTGGGTTTTTCAACGGCATGACGCGCGGTCTGCCGATAGAGCGGGGCACGACGCATCACCCAAGACATCACGTCAAGTTCAGTATTTTTTGCAACCGCCTCGTGCACGGCGCAAGACAAGTCCTGGCCCTCGCCCGTCGCTTGCCGGGTGATTAACGCCGCGACTACCGCCGCCGTCAGCTGTTCGGCGGCAATGTGATACGCATGCCAGACTTGTGGCGCCACGGGCGGGTGTTCATATTGCAACTGAGCGTTACGGTCATAGCCACAACACATCATCACCCCGCCTAACGCCAAGTGAATCAGATCTGAGGCCTTGAAATCCTTCCAGGGGCCGCCGTCTCCAAAGGGTGTGATACGAGCCGTCAGCAAGGTCGGAAACAATTCGTTCAACGTTTGCGCGGGTTTGAGTTCGGCTAAAAACTGCCCACAGGTGCTGTCTAAAAATACATCGGCAGTTCCTAACAGTTGCAAGCAAGCCTCACGCCCTTGCGCTGAAGTTAAGTCAAGCTGGATTGATTTTTTACCCCGATTGTAGGCACAAAAGAAAATAGACTTCTCAGGGTCTGGCATATCACCCAAGAAGGGTCCGATCGCGCGCGTCGGACTGCCGCTCGCCGGTTCGATCTTGATTACCTCGGCACCCAAGCCGGCTAACAGCAAGCCACAATACTCACCCAACTCATCTGCGACCTCAACCACTCGCACACCTGCGAGCATGCCAGGCTTGGTCTGGGGATTGGCGAAGAGCTCGGCAGCAATAAAAGGCGACTGCGACATGACTGTTCCTCTGCTTTGTCTCAAGGCGACCCGCGCGTGCGCTAGCGACTGGCCCTGTTTATATTTATTTTTATGCTACGCGGTTTGTCACTGCTCAGTTGTTCCGCGTAACGTCTGACTAGCATCATGCTCCACAAAATGGGTATCATGCAACAGTGCCGTGAATCTTTTTCGGCACCGGCTACTCGTGCGTTTAGAAACCAGAGCCTACTCGCCAAAGGACTTCGCTGTGAAAGACTTACACGCCCTGAAAAATAAAATTGCTGTTGTCGGCGTTGGCAATACTGCTTACGGCGACTTTCCACTGATCAGCGACTATGGCTTGGGCGCGCAAGCGTTTAAATCGGCAATCTCAGATTGTGGACTCGACAAAAACGAAATTGATGGCTTGCTGGTGTGTCGCGTACCGTCTTATGCCCGAATGGGCGAAGTGCTTGGCCTGAACCCGCGCTGGACGATGACCTTGCCCGGCCACGGCCGTATGTCAGGCATGTCTATTATCGAGGCCATGCTTGCGCTCGAAACTGGCGCGGCAAAATACGTGGCTCTGATTTATACAAATATTGGTCGCTCACGTCGCGTGAATTACGGTGGCGAAGACGCCTCAAGTTTCTGGAACCCTTGGGGCTTCACCTCGCCTGGGGCCGCCCATGCCCTGATGTTCAGAATGCACATGGCCAAGTACGGCACCACTACGCGTCAACTCTCTGAAGTGTCAGTTGCGTTTCGCAAGCACGCCTTGCTCAATCCAAACGCCGTCATGAAAAAACCGATCACCTCTGACGACCATGCAAGTGCCAGACGTATCACCGAACCCTTAGGCCTGCTCGATTACTGCCTGATCAACGACGGTGCCGTCTGCATGATCTTAACCACTGCCGAGCGTGCTAAAGACCTTGCCAAACCGCCCGTACTGATTTCAGGTGTCGGCGCGCGCGACGCCTTCGAGCGCAGCGCGATTTCAAACTTTGATCAAGATTTTTGGTACAACGAAATCAAAGACGCCGGCACACAGGCCTTTGACATGGCAGGCGTGACCCACGACGACATTGATGCGCTGATGTGCTACGACAACTTCAGCCCGACCGTGCTCTTTAGTCTTGAAGGCCTAGGCTATTGCGGCCAGGGCGAGTCAGGCGCCTACGTGCAAGGCGGCACCCTGCAACTTGGCAATAAGCTACCCACCAACACCGATGGCGGACATCTTTCAAACTCGTACATGCAGGGCTGGGGTTTAAACGTTGAGGCCGTGCGTCAAATACGCGGTGAGTGCGGCGCTCGACAAGTTGCAGATTGCAACGTTGTGCAATACATCGCCTCGACCCCTTGCACCCGTTCAATCATCTACACAAAAGGCTAAATCATGACGACCCAAACCTATGACAAGCCCTTGCCGATTATTGACGAACTCAGCAAACCCTTTTGGGATCACGCGCTTGAACATCGCCTGTCGGTACAAGCCTGCACCCACTGCCGTCACCTACAGTTTCCGCCCAGCCCCGTCTGCCCTAAATGCCTGTCAGACGAACAAGAATGGCTAGTCGTCAGCGGCCAGGCCACCCTCTTATCTTGGGTCAAGTTTCACCGCGCCTATTGGGACGGTTTCATGCAAGACATCCCCTACGACGCCTGCCTGGTGCAACTCAAAGAAGGCCCAATCATGGTGAGCAACTTTAGCGGCCCCACCCCCGCCAACGTTCACGTCGGCATGCCCCTAAAAGTCACCTTCGAACACGTCACCCCAGAAGTCGCCCTAAGCCGCTTCACCCCAACTTAAAAACAACCTAGGCAATCCACAACCCCCAGCACTTTGAACAACCCGAAGCCGCGTATTTTTTGCTCAGCCAAAAAATCACCGGTTCGGGGCGGTCAATGTGCGGGCGAAGGCAAAGGATCTAAGCAGCGCGACTACCATCCGCCCCCACCACAGCCGCCTCAAACTCACCCAGCAACCTCGCACGGACAGCCTCAGCCCGCAGCAACGCAGCCTCTTTCACATGCCCATATCCACGAATTTCTTCAGCCACCCCGGCCACCTCAACCGCCTTCTCTAGAGACCCCCGCGAAAGCTTACCCAACATACCCAACACCGTCTCACGGTACTCAACAATTAACGCCCGCTCAGCACGCCGTTCAGACGTATACCCAAACACATCCATCCAAGTACCGCGCAAGCCTTTGAGCTTTGCCAGCAACCTGAACGCCACCAACATCCGAGGCCCAAACTTAGCTTTTATCAAATGCCCCTTGTCGTCACGCTTAGCAAACAGTGGTGGCGCCAGATGAAAGTGCACAGACCAGTCCCCTTCAAACTGCTCGTCCAAACTACGTAAAAACTCACCATCGGTATAAAGCCTCGCAACCTCATACTCATCTTTGTAAGCCATCAGCTTAAACAGATAACGCGCAACCACCAGCGTCAGGCGCTGCGTACCGCAAGCCTGCATTTCAGCGTCCGATACCCGATTCACAAACGCGACATACTCTGACGCATAAGCCTCGTTTTGATACTCGCGTAAAAACGCCGCCCGATGCTCACGCAACTGTTCAAACTCAGAGCCCGAGCGTTTGAACTCAACGATGGTCGCACCGTGCGCGCTAGGATTTAACGCCTGATGGACGCCTCCTAAAAGGCGAGCAATCAGTTGCGGTTCGTGCGCGACACGGCGCCCCCAGTTAAACGCCTCAAGGTTCTTCTTAACCTGTACGGCGTTTAAAACAATCGCTTGTTCAAGCGAGCGATGATGCAAAGGAATCCAAGCTTTTTGATAGGCAAATCCCATCAAAAGCGGATTGGCATACACCGCATCACCCAAGAGCTTCACCGCAAGCTCTGAGGCATCGACGCTCTCGATTCGTCCCTCGCCACAGGCTAGCTCAAGTTCTTGACGTAACTCATGGGCAGCGAGCGTCCAGTTCGGATTGCCAATGAAGGCTGCCGTTGGGGCGACATCGGCGTTTAACAACATCCGTGTGTGCCCGGGCCGCATGCGCGCCACCGCCTCAGCGCTTGAACCCACCACCAGATCCGCGCCCAACACCAAATCGGCCTGACCCATCGCGATGCGGGTGTTCAAAATATCAGCGGCTGTCGGGGCGATGATGGCATGTGAAAACACCGCACCACCCTTTTGTGCCAAGCCTGCCATATCAAGAACCGAACCAGCTTTACCTTCAAGATGGGCCGCCATACCAAGCAACTGACCAATCGTGACAACGCCCGTTCCGCCAACGCCCGCAACAAAGATGCCATACGAGCGGTCGAGCGCAACTAAAGCCGGATCGGGTAAAGCCAAGGCCTGCACCTCGGCAGTCTCAAGCAGCTTTGGCTTGCGTAATTGCCCGCCCTCAACCGTCACCAAACTTGGACAAAAGCCCTTCAAACAAGAAAAGTCTTTGTTGCAACTCGATTGATTAATGACGCGCTTTCGACCGAGCTCTGTTTCGAGTGGTTCGATCGATAGACAATTAGATTGTGTTGAACAATCGCCACAACCCTCGCAAACACGCGGGTTGATCACGACACGGCGTGCTGGGTCTGGATACGCATTGCGCTTGCGGCGGCGGCGCTTTTCAGTGGCGCACGTCTGGTCATAAATCAGCGCAGAGGTGCCCGAGAGCCCACGCAACTCTTTTTGAACACGCTCAAGTTCATCTCGATGCACGACCTCTACACCTGGGGGCAAACTGCTTCGTTGCGCATATTTTTCTGGCTCATCGGTAACCACGACTAGCTTGACCACACCCTCAGCCAACACCTGCGCGGCCATCATCGGCACTGTGATTTGCCCACCGACAGGCTGACCACCGGTCATCGCGACCGCATCATTAAATAAAATTTTGTAGGTGATATTGACCTGCGCCGTGACTGCCGCACGGATCGCCAACAGGCCCGAGTGAAAATATGTGCCGTCACCTAAATTAACGAAGACATGCTTTTCAGAGGTGAACGGCGCCTGCCCGATCCACGGTGCACCTTCGCCACCCATTTGTGTGAACACATGCGTGCTGCGATCCATCCACAGCGCCATGTAGTGGCAACCAATGCCAGCCATCGCGCGCGAACCCTCTGGCACGCGCGTCGACGTGTTATGCGGACATCCCGAACAAAACCACGGCTTGCGCTCAGCCACTACCCGTGGGCGAGCTAACTCGCGCTCGCGGGCTGCAATAAACGCCAAGCGTGCCTCAATCTGCGCGCCCACCTGCGCAGGCAACTCTAGGCGTAACAATCGCGTAGCGATCGCCCGCGCCACCATCGAGGGCGAAAACTCATAATGAGCCGGCAACAACCACGGGCTTTGCGGTACAGCCCATTCGCCACCGTCTTTATCGTCAAACTTACCAACCACACGCGGAATCTTTTTACCCCGTCCGATCCAGCCGAACAGTTCTTCTTTGACTTGGTATTCAAGCATTTGGCGTTTTTCTTCGACCACCAAAATCTCGTCGAGATTTTCTGCAAAACTGAGTAAGCCTGTCGACTCAAGCGGCCAAACCATCCCCACTTTGAACAGACGCAAACCAATTTGCTGACATACTTCAGGCGTCAGGCCCAGATCGAGCAAGGCTTGTGTCGTGTCGAGGTAGGCCTTACCCGAAGTGATGATGCCAAAGCGCGCTTGCTCGTCGGGTACTGTCCAAAGCTGACGGTTCAAACCATTGGCGCGGGCAAAGGCCAGCGCAGCGTATAACTTTTGATCAAGCAGTCGCGCCTCTTGGGCCAGCGGCGTGTCGCCCAAGCGAATGTTCAAGCCCCCCGCGGGTAAGACAAAATCTTCAGGAATATTGACCTGAACACGCTCGGGGTCGACATCCACCGAGGCTGAGACCTCAACGATGTCGGTGATGCATTTCATTCCCACCCACAAGCCTGCATACCGACTCATCGCCCAGCCCAGCACGCCATAATCAAGGATCTCTTGCACGCTCGCCGGAAACAAAACCGGAATTCCACAGGCTTTTAAAATATGATCGCTTTGATGGGGCAGCGTCGAAGACTTTGCGGAGTGGTCGTCACCTGCCACAACCAAGACGCCACCCAAGGGCGAAGTCCCCGCCGCATTCGCGTGTTTAAAGACATCGCCGCAGCGGTCTACCCCGGGCCCTTTGCCGTACCACAAGCCAAAAACGCCCTCGTACTGCGCGCCCTCAAACAGATTGACTTGCTGAGAGCCCCAAACCGAAGTCGCAGCAAGGTCCTCGTTGACGCCGGGCTGAAACACGATGTGGTGTTGCTTCAGACGCTCAGCGGCTTTCCAAAGATTTTGATCCAAGCCGCCTAAGGGCGAACCGCGATAGCCAGAAATGAAACCGGCGGTGTTGACCCCGGCGGTCTGATCACGCACGCGCTGATTCATTGGCAAGCGCACAAGCGCGTGGATCCCACTGAGCCAGGCACGGCCCGCAGATAGGTCATACTTATCGTCTAGTTTGACGGCGTTTAAGGCTTGCAACTGCTGGTCTGAAAACGGGGCATTCATTTGTCTGGACTCCTTGTGAGTAGTATGGTCCGTGCCAGCTGACTCCGATCTCTCTTTTGAAGCGACTTGGTCAACCACGGGTTAATCATTTAAGCCTCAGGGCGCACTCGTGAAAGCTCACGCTGACTCTGTTGTAACCCCGTCTGCGCGTTGCGGCAAGTGCTGTCTGACGCAGGCATAATACAAACGTCTGCGGCCGCGCCAAGCAAGCCTTGTCTGCTTAGCGCCGAATCGTTTAGTTTTACGCAAAAAATATGAAAATTGCCCCTCGCTTGGTTGCCTGGCAACGCGAACATGGTCGCCACGGACTACCCTGGCAACGCACCCGCGACCCCTATCGGGTGTGGCTTTCTGAAATTATGCTGCAACAGACACAAGTCAGCGCTGTACGCGACTACTATCAACGCTTTTTAGCCAAGTTTCCAAGCGTCAAAGCGCTTGCCCAGGCCCCTGCGAGCGAAGTCATGGTGCAGTGGGCCGGCTTAGGGTATTACGCACGGGCACGCAATCTGCACGCCTGTGCCAGGCAAGTGATGCAAGACTGGGACGGCGTATTTCCGACCCAAGCGGCGGGTTTGATGACACTACCAGGCATTGGACCCTCGACCGCCGCAGCGATTGCCGCGTTTTGTTATGGCGAACGCGTCGCAATACTCGACGGCAATGTAAAACGCGTCTTAGCGCGACTGTTTGCGATCGAAGGCGACCCAACCACACGGCCCATTGAAGTGCAGTTGTGGGCGCACGCGCACGAACAAGTGCCTTCGGCAAAGGCTTGCACGCAAGACACGGGATTTATGTCCGCCTACACGCAGGGTCTGATGGATCTTGGTGCTTTAGTTTGCACACGCGGACGCCCACAGTGCGATGTTTGCCCACTAAAAAAAGACTGCCAGGCTCGCCTGCAAGGCCGCTGTGACGAACTCCCGTGGCCACGCTCGCGCAAAGTCATGCCCGAGCGTGCCGTCACGATGTTGATCCCGCATCGACCGGGTCACATATGGTTAGAACAACGCCCGATGACTGGCATCTGGGGCGGCCTCTGGAGCCTGCCCGAGTGCGCGCAAGATCTGGAAGTCAAACTCGCTTGTCAACAACTTGGCCTGACCGTCAAAAAATCAGACACACTCGCTCACTTTTTGCATGTCTTTACGCATTACCGGCTGACTGTGCGACCCGAGTTGGTGTTAGTTGAGGACACCACAACAACACCCCGCACCCAAATACCCGTATCTGACAAACAGTGTCTAACCGGTCAGCCAAGCGCCAACACCGGACAATGGGTCGCGCTCTCTGAGCTTGCGCAGCGAGGTTTGCCAGCGCCCGTACGCAAGCTGCTCGAGGGCCTGCTGGCCGACGGACAACTTGTTTGACAACAACACAGGGGTAGGATGCGCAAGCAGTGCGCCAAGGGGGGCAAGAAGGGGGCACGCAGGGGCCAAGGAGTCAGGCCCGAGGTGGTCGGTACTTACTAATACTCATCAGGATGCCGCACGCGATCCCAATCGTCAATAAGGCGGTGCCGCCGTAACTGAGCAGCGGCAAGGGCACCCCAACCACCGGCAAAATTCCGGTCACCATTCCGATATTCACGAAGACATAAATAAACAGCACCATCGACAAAGCGCTGGCCAGCAACCGCTGGCCATGGCTTGGGGCGCGCCAGGCAATTGCCAGGCCACGCCAGATTAAGAGCAGGTACAAGACCAGCAAGGTCACGCCACCATACAAGCCAAACTCTTCTGCGAACACAGCAAAAATAAAGTCGGTTGTCCGTTCAGGGATAAAATCTAAATGGGTTTGTGTGCCATTCATATACCCCTTGCCATAGACGCCACCCGACCCAACCGCAATGGTCGATTGAATCGTATGAAACCCCTTGCCTAAGGGGTCAGTGCTTGGATCAAGCAAGGTGCAGATGCGATGTTTTTGATACTCGTGCAACATCACCCAATTAAAGTCATCGGCGCACAACTTGTCTTGCTGCAGGTAAACAAAACCGAGGCCAAGCGCACTGACGATCATCACCGGTATTAAAAGCTTGAACGATAAACCCGCAAAAAAAATCACAAAAAATCCCGCGCTAAACACCAAAATGGCCGTGCCTAAATCAGGCTGCTTGACGATGAGTAAAAATGGCACAAGCAAGAGCACACTCGCCGCGCATAAATCCAAAAACTTCATCGAGCCTTCACGCTTACTAAAATACCAGGCCAACATCAAAGGCAAGGCTATTTTCATCATCTCAGAGGGTTGAATGCGAGTGATTCCAATATTGAGCCAGCGGGTCGCGCCTTTGCTGGTATCACCCACAAAAAGTACCGCAAAAAGCAGAATGACCCCCACCACGTAGAATGGCACAGCAAGTTTTAAAATAAATTGTGGTGGCGTAACCGCGACAACCCACAACGCCGCAAGAGCGATATAAAAATTACGCACCTGATCCGAAAAGCGGGCGTCTGTGCTGCCAACGGCCGAGTGCATGACCACCAGCCCAACGGTCGCCAGCAACAACAAAATCAACATCAGCGGCCAGTCAATAGACGTCAAATAGCGAAAGAGCACTTTGAGAATTATTTTCATGGGGCCGCCCTTTGCGTCGACGCCGCGCGCAGCAACCAGGCGTCAAACACTTTGCGCACAATGGGTGCTGCCACACTGCCGCCCCAACCCGCATTTTCAACAATGACTGCGATCGCAATTTTTGGTTGATTTGCGGGGGCGAAGGCCATAAACAAAGAGTGATCACGCAGGCGCTCGTCAATTGCGCTACTTTGATATTTTGCGCCGCGCAAACTATAGACCTGCGCCGTACCGGTTTTACCGGCGGTGGTGTAAGGCGCGCCCACAAAGGCTGCAGCCGCAGTCCCCGAGGCAGTCACTTCGGTTAACGCACGTTTGACGACCTGCAGATTTTCTTTTTTTAGTGCAACCTTATGGGCTGCTTCAGCGACCGTTAAGAATTGCTCATCGGTGCGCGAATCTTTAATCGCGCGTACCAGATGAGGCTTCATATAAACACCATCATTGGCCAGTACCGCCGTCGCTTGCGCGAGCTGCATCAGCGTAAACGAGTTATAGCCCTGGCCTACCGCGATTGAAATCGTCTCTCCGGCGTACCAGCGCTGCTGATCGCGATTTTTGTAAGCCCCGCGCTTCCAGTCGGTCGAGGGCAAGACGCCACGCCGTTCGCCCTCGATATCGATTCCCGTTAGCTGCCCGAAGCCAAAGGGCTTCATGAAATCGTGCAGATTATTGACACCGATCTCGGGTCCGAGAGAATAAAAATAAGTATCGGACGACACGACCAAGGCGCGATGCATGTCGAGCGTACCAAACGCGGTAGAGCCCGAGTTTCTAAACCGCTGGCCTCCAAACTCAAAATAACCAGGGTCTGAAATTAAGTCGGTTGCGCGACGTTTATTGAGTTCGAGTGCGGCCAACGCTACGAAAGGTTTGTACGTTGACCCGATTGGATAGGTGCCATAAACAGGTCGGTTAATCAGCGGATGATCGGGCGACTCATTTAACAGGCGCCAACTTTCAGAGTCGATTCCGTCAATGAACAAATTCGGATCAAAAGAGGGTTGCGAAACAAAGGCAAGCACATCGCCGGTTGCCGGCTCGATCGCCACGAGCGCACCACGTAAATCTTTGAACGCCTCTTCGGCCAGCCGTTGTAAACCCATATCTAAAGACAAGACCAGGTTAGCGCCCGAGGTCGGATCTACACGACGCAACACTCGAACCGGCTTGCCCCGTGAAGTCACTTCGCGCTCTTCGAAACCGGGCTTGCCAAGCAACGCCGTCTCGTAGGTTTTTTCAAGTCCTTTTTTACCGATAATATCTGTGCCCCGGTAGTTGCCCAGTTCACCACGCGTTTCGAGCGCAGCGAGATCGCCCTCCGAGATCCGACCGACATAACCGACCACGTGGCCGGCAGCCTTGCCTTGCGGGTATTCGCGTACCCAGCGCGCGCGAAGCTGTACCCCCGCGAACCTCAAAGCATTCGCCGAAAAAAATGCCGCCTCGGTTTCGTTTAAATTGTTACGCAAGACGATGCTTGCATACTTACCGGATTCAGCCACACGCCTTTTGAATCTGCGCTGATCGGCTGCGCTGATAAACACAATCGGCGTGAGCGCGTCAAACATAGCGTCGATATTACCCGCCCGCGCCGGAACCACTTCAAGCGTGTAGCTTAAATAATTTCGCGCCAAGACCTCACCGTTGCGATCGACGATTTCACCCCGCCTTGGTGCAATCGGCACCACGGCGAGACGATTACTGTCGGCACGTGCCGACAGACCTTCGTGACGCTCTACCTGCAGCACCCAAAAGCGCACTGACAATAAGCCAAAGCAAAAAAATGCGAGCAGTCCCGCCACGACCAGTCGCAATACGAGTTGGCCTTTGGGTTGCTGATCGTTTTTCTTAAAATCGAACATAAGCGCTTTGTATTAGCCCGAGTGCGTCTGAGCATCTTGCAGTCGGTGCAGAGGCAAGAGTAATAACCAGGCCACCAAGGGCCACAAGGCCGTTGTCACCACGACCGCTAACAGCCAAGACCAACCGGGCCAGGCACTCACTAAAAATGCGCCAAGCAAGACGCCCGCCGCTTTGACAAGAATGAACAGTGGCAATAAGTGCAAGGCCTGACTCAACAGGCCAAACCGCAACAGGCGTCGATGAATCGACTGTGCGCCGAACACCATCAGGATATAGGTAACTGCCTGCAGACCAAGCGGGCCGACGTCGTGCACATCCATCAGCAAGCCAAACATAAAGGCAGTAAACAGCCCGACGCGGCGAGCATCATGCAAGGACCAAAACACTAACACTAGCAGCAGCAGGTCAGGCGCCAAAGGCCAAATCCGCCAAGGCAGCAATGAGAGCAGCCAGATACCGAACAACGTTGACCAGACAAAGGTTGGGCTGGTCGTGTGATCTATCGGATTCGGTCCCACCGGACGAGGCAAGGGCACCGGCGGGGTGTGAACACCAGAGCGTGCCGGTCTCATCGCGCTACTTCGACCTTGGCGCGTCACGCAGCGCCTCTGCGCCCGAGGCTGGCCTCTGGGTGCCCAGCGTCAAGTCAAATTCAAGCGGAACCTGCAACACCAAAAATTGCCGGTATCGCTCGGGGTGTGAAGAGGGCAACGCCTCGGCGCGCGCAAAGCCCGAAGCCGAACTGCGTTGTACCTGATCGATTCGCCCAACCGACAACCCTGGCGGAAACACGCCCCCTACACCACTGGTGACGAGTAGGTCGCCTTCGCGCAGATCGGCGTCAGAAGAGAAGTAACGCACTTCAACCTTACCCGGCGTGGTTGAACCAAAGGCGATTAAACGTAAGCCATTGCGCAAGACTTGCACCGGAATCGAGATAATCTCATCGGTCAGCATGGCTGCCTCTGAGGACATCGGCGAAACACGGGTGATTTGTCCGACTACTCCGCCTTCGTCGAGAATTGGCATCCCCGTTGCAATACCCGCGCGACTGCCTTTGTTAAAGACCAGGCGTCGACTAAAGGCATTGGCCGGTTCGTACAAGACCTCGACAACCACAGACGGGTGCTCAGCCGCTTTTTCAAACACCCCTAACAGGCGACGCAACTGCGCGTTTTCAGCACCGAGCAGTGCTGCGTTTGTGGTGACTTGCGCCAACTCAATCCGTTGTTTTTGCAGCGCTTCGGTTTCAGACTTGATCAGCGCAGCCGCATCAAAAAAATCATTGCTCACCGAAATGACGTCGCGCGGAAACATGACGAGCCGCTCAAAGGGGTAAAGAGAGGCAGATAGCGTCTGACGGACTGGATTGGTCGTTTTGTACGTGGCGTCGGTAAACAATAGGGCAAATGCCACCAACAACAGCAAAGTCAGCTTGACCTCAGCGGCCGGACCGCGGCGAAAAAGTTGAAGAGTCACGGGTCGTTGCATGATAGCTTTGTACTCAACCGTTCAACGAGTTGACGCTCTTTGGGCTGGGTGGGAGGGCGTTTTGCGCGGGTCAGTCTTTGACGCCACGCCGCCCGTCGGTGCGCAGCACAACTAGTCGTCGATAAAAATGGCGCCGAGTTTTTCGAGATGCTCAAGAGCTTCGCCGCAACCACGCACCACGCAAGTCAAGGGGTCATCGGCCACAATGACAGGCAAGCCGGTTTCTTCTTGCAGCAAACGGTCAAGGTCTCGCAGCAACGCGCCACCGCCCGTCAACGAGATGCCTTTGTCAGTGATATCTGCCCCCAATTCAGGCGGTGTGTTTTCAAGTGCAATCTTGACCGCGGATACGATTTGGTTAAGCGGATCGGTCAAGGACTCGAGGATTTCGTTTGACGAAACGGTGAAGCTGCGCGGCACGCCTTCAGCCAAATTGCGACCTTTGACCTCGATCTCGCGTACCTCAGACCCCGGGAAAGCCGAACCAATTTGTTTTTTGATGTGCTCGGCGGTGGGTTCGCCAATCAGCATGCCGTAATTACGTCGAATGTAATTAACGATTGCTTCGTCGAATTTATCGCCGCCCACTCGCACTGAACCCTTGTAAACCATACCGCCCAACGAGATGACGGCCACTTCTGTTGTACCCCCACCAATGTCAACCACCATCGAACCGCTGGCGTCTGAAACATTGAGCCCAGCACCAATGGCTGCGGCCATGGGTTCTTCGATCAAATAGACCTGGCTGGCGCCAGCGCCCAAGGCAGATTCGCGAATCGCGCGACGCTCGACTTGGGTCGAACCGCAAGGCACGCACACGATAATGCGCGGACTTGGCGCAAACATGTTTCGCGGATGCACCATGCGAATGAACTGCTTAAGCATTTGCTCGGTGACCGTAAAGTCGGCGATGACGCCGTCTTTCATGGGACGGATCGCCTGAATGTTGCCCGGCACCCGTCCCAGCATCTGTTTGGCCTCGCGACCCACTGCCTGAATGATTTTTTTGCCGCCGGGACCACCGTCGAGGCGAATCGCAACCACTGAAGGCTCGTCGAGCACGATGCCCTTGCCACGAACATAAATGAGAGTGTTGGCGGTACCAAGATCGATCGCCATATCACTTGAAAAATAATTACGCAGGAATCCGAACATGAGAGCCCAGCCAGAATAAAAGTTGACGCACGCAACATGCCGTGAATAGCCTGTCATCATAACTTATAATTCCCTTTGGATCGGCAAAACAAGCTCCCGTCAAGCTCGCAAACCTACGAGGCAAGACGCACTCTGACAAAACCGGTTTGCTCACGCTTCGTTCGGGGGCTTTTGAAAGCTTTTGACCTTCAAAAGCCAAGCGACGGACACGCGCCGTGCCTTTTTGCGGTTTTGACGCGGCGGGCGGCCTTTTATTTTTCAAAAAGCAGCGACTTATGGCTATTACCGAACAAGAAATCACTCGCATCGCTCGTCTCGCTCGGCTCACCCTATCGCCCGAGCAGCGCCTGCAGGCGCAAGGCGATCTGACCAAAATTTTAGGCCTGATCCATGAACTTCAGGCGGTCGACACGCGTGGGATCGAGCCCTTAGCGCATCCGTTGTCTGCGCTAAAAGACGTTCACCTGCGGCTGCGTGATGACCTTGTTACCGAAGTGTCGTCGGTCCAGCGTCGCGAGGCGCTAATGGCCAATGCACCCGGTACAGCAGAGGGGCTGTTTTTAGTTCCAAAGGTAATCGAATAAATGAGCGTCGTCCTTCGCACGTTTCCTACCCTGACAAGCCTACAAACCGCCTTAGCGCAGGGCCAGCTCAGTGCAACCGAACTCGCGCAAGACTGCCTGAAGCAAATTCAGGCGCAGCAGGCGCTGAACGCTTTCGTGCACGTCGACACCGAGCTCACGCTCGCACAAGCGCGTGCGGCCGACGCCAGTCGCGCCGCTGGCACAGCCGGCCCCCTCACTGGCATCCCCATCGCGCACAAAGACGTCTTCGTCACGCAGGGCTGGCGCAGCACCGCCGGCAG
The DNA here is from genome assembly GCA_945872285.1 of Bordetella parapertussis. Lineage (GTDB taxonomy): Bacteria > Pseudomonadota > Gammaproteobacteria > Burkholderiales > Burkholderiaceae_B > Zwartia > Zwartia parapertussis_D. Next base: position 56,233 of record CAMBZR010000001.1, read on the forward strand.
CAACATGCTTAAAAATTATGTCAGCCCCTTTGACGCAACGGTGGTACACAAGTTACTCGAGGCCGGTTGCGTCAATCTGGGCAAACTAAATTGCGACGAATTCGCCATGGGCTCGGGCAACGAGCATTCGGCATATGGCCCTGCACGCAACCCCTGGGACCAGCGCTGTGTGCCAGGCGGCTCGTCGGGCGGCTCGGCCGCCGCCGTCGCTGCCAGGCTGGTGTTCGCCACCACGGGCACTGACACCGGAGGCTCCGTTCGCCAGCCGGCCGCGCTGTGCGGGGTCAGTGGCATCAAACCAACCTACGGCACTGTGTCACGCTACGGCATGATCGCCTACGGCTCAAGCTTGGACCAAGCTGGCGTCATAGCGCCAGCGGCTGCCGATCTGGTTGCCTTGCTGGACACCATGAGCGGCTTTGACGTGCGCGACGCCACGAGCACCGAGCAATGCCGAGGCGTACCCAACGCACCTGGCCGTATCCAAAGCGAATTTAACAAAGCGAGCGCTCACTTTGTATCTCAGGCAACCTTGCCGCTGAAAGGTTTACGCATTGGCGTGCCCAGCGAGTATTTTGGCGAAGGGCTTTCGTCTGAGGTCGGCGCAGCCATCGAGGCCGCCTTGGTTCAATTCGAACAACTTGGCGCGCAGCGTGTTTCGATCTCTCTACCTCGCACGCGCTTGTCAATCCCGGCCTATTACGTCATCGCCCCTGCCGAAGCCTCAAGCAACCTGTCACGTTACGACGGGGTGCGTTACGGGCACCGCACCGCGTCTTACACCGACCTCGCCGACATGACCGGTCGCTCGCGAGCCGAGGGCTTTGGCCCCGAAGTGCAACGCCGTATTCTGGTGGGCACCTATGTTCTGTCGCATGGCTATTACGACGCCTATTACTTACAAGCGCAACGCCTGCGCCGCATGATCGCCGACGATTTTCAAGCAGCGTTCACGCAAAAATGCGATGTCATCATGGGTCCGGTGACGCCCACCGTCGCCAAGCCAATTGGTGATAATCAAGATGACCCGACGGCAGACTGGTTAGCCGACGTCTACACGCTCGGCTTGAACCTCGCCGGTTTGCCAGGCATGTCTGTTCCTTGCGGCTTTAGCAAGAGCGCGGCGGGCAATCCCCTGCCCATCGGCTTACAAATCATCGGCGACTATTTTGACGAGGGCCTCCTGTTGGCAATTGCGCATCAATATCAACTGGCCACCGATTGGCATCAACGTCGCGCGGGGCAAGCATAATGGCTTACGAAATCGTCATTGGTCTCGAGACACACACCCAACTTTCGACCCAAACCAAAATTTTTTCAGGTAGCAGCACGCGCTATGGCGCGCAGCCTAACACGCAAGCCAACGAAGTCGATATGGCGCTGCCCGGCACCTTGCCTGTCATGAACCGCGCTGCGGTTGAGCATGCCATTCGTTTGGGCCTAGCCGTTGGTGCCACGATCGCGCCCCGTTCGATTTTTGCGCGAAAGAATTATTTTTATCCTGACCTTCCCAAAAACTATCAAATTAGCCAGTACGAAATTCCTGTCGTGCTAGGAGGCTCGCTGACTTTTTTCGTAGGCGACAAAGAGACCACCATCAATCTCACCCGTGCCCACCTTGAAGAAGACGCGGGCAAATCGTTACACGACAATTACCTTGGTCCGCATGGTGAGCTATCCACTGGCATTGATTTAAATCGAACCGGTACACCGCTGCTTGAAATCGTCTCTGAACCCGAGCTACGCTCGGCCGCCGAGGCCGTCGCCTACGCCAAAACTCTGCACAGCCTGGTGATGTGGCTAGGCATTTGTGATGGCAACATGCAAGAAGGTTCGTTTCGGGTCGACGTCAACGTGTCAGTACGCCCTGTTGGTCAAAAAGAATTTGGCACGCGCGCCGAAATCAAAAACGTAAATTCTTTTCGCTTTATCGAACGCGCCATCAACTATGAAGTTCGGCGTCAGATCGAGCTGATCGAAGACGGCGGCAAGGTGGTTCAAGAAACCCGACTCTACGACGCCGATCTTGACGAAACGCGCAGTATGCGGAGCAAAGAAGACGCGCACGATTACCGTTATTTTCCAGATCCCGATTTACCGCCGCTGGTAATTAGTCAAGACTGGATTGATCAAGTCCAACAATCAATGCCCGCTCTGCCCGATGCGCTCAGGACACGCTTTGTGAACGACTTTGGAATCGCGCCCATCGACGCGGCCCAACTGTCGAGCAGCCGTGCGCTGGCAACCTACTTTGAAGAGGTCGTCAACGCCTTGCCTTCTGGTCAAGCCAAACTTGCGGCCAACTGGCTGATGGGTGAAGTCACGGCAACCTTAAACCGAGAAGAGAAAGACATCACGCAGTGCCCCGTGACGGCACCCTTGCTGGCTGCACTGCTCAAACGCATTTTGGACAACACCGTTTCAAACAAAATCGCGCGCGATGTCTTTGCCGCGATGTGGGCCGGCGAAGAAAATGGGCAGCCCGATGCCATCATCGCAGCTAAGGGCCTCACCCAAATCAACGACTCGGGCGCCATCGAGGCAATGATTGAGGCTGTGCTGGCAGCAAACGCTGCAATCGTGGCCGAATACCGCGCAGGCAAACAAAAAGCCTTCAACTCGTTAGTGGGTCAAATCATGAAGGCGGCCAAAGGCAAAGCGAACCCTCAGCAGGTCAACGATTTGCTCAAAGCAAAGCTCGACCGATAAACCGCACGCCCCACTGACCGGCTTAGTGCAGACGACTTGACTGAGCCCTGACCGCTATTGGGCTGGCGGTAGATAGTTTTACTGGATGCCGTAGCGCATACGATAGGCGAGTACAGCCTCGCGATATTGAGCAAACTCGGCATTCTGTCTAAGCAGCGCTAAGATATCGTCAAGCGAAGCGATTGTCACCACCGGCAGGCCGTAGCGTTGCTGCACCTCTTGCACCGCCGAATGAGGCGATAACTGACCCTCAGCGCCGGCGCGTTCCATACGATCCATTGCGATCAGTACCGCACAGGGTTCAGCGCCCGCCGCGCGGATTATCTCGACCGACTCGCGTACCGACGTACCCGCGGTGATCACGTCATCAATAATGACGACGCGCCCTTTGAGCGGTGCGCCCACTAAGACTCCGCCCTCGCCGTGATCTTTAGCTTCTTTGCGGTTGTAGGCAAAGTCGATCGGTTGCCCATGCATCGCCGGATGAGACGCCAACGCCACCGCGGTGGCAGTTGCCAGCGGTATCCCCTTATACGCGGGCCCAAACAACATATCGAAGGGCAGTTTAGAATTCACTAAGGCTTGAGCATAAAATTGTGCCAAGCGGCCAACCGAAGCACCAGAATTAAATAACCCAGCATTAAAAAAATACGGGCTCGTGCGCCCCGACTTGGTCACAAAACTACCAAAGCGCAGCACGCCTTCACTCAGGGCAAACTGCACAAATGCACCACGTTCTGAACCCGTCGACATTGCAGACCTCGCGATTAAAGTGTTCGATGGCTTGAATTATCTCATTGACCAGGAGCCTGACCTTGCTACGCATCACTTCACTGAACCTAAACGGTATCCGTTCGGCCTATAACAAAGGGCTCGCGAACTGGTTAAAAGTACATCAGGCCGACATTCTTTGCCTTCAAGAACTCAAAGCCCACCTCGCTGACATTCACGAAGATTTCCAACACCCACTCGACTATACCGGCCATTTTTTTGCCGCCGAGAAAAAGGGCTATAGCGGCGTAGGGCTCTATTTGAAACAGCAGCCTGAGCATGTGATCCAAGGTATCGGCTGCGAAGAGTTCGATCTTGAGGGGCGTGTGATTCGGGCCGACTGGTCAAATATTTCTGTGATCAGCGCCTATTTGCCCTCTGGCTCGAGCGGCCCCGAGCGGCAAGAGGCCAAGTTTCGGTTTCTCGACCAATTTGGCCCGTGGCTGCAAGGCTTAATGGAAGGTCATAAAAAGACCAAGCGCGAGTACGTGATTTGCGCCGACTGGAATATCGCACACAAAGAAATCGACCTGAAAAACTGGAAGTCGAATCAAAAAAATTCAGGCTTTACGCCTGAAGAGCGCGCTTGGGTCACAAAGGTGATCGATGAGGTGGGCTTTGTCGATGTTTTCAGGCAACTCGATCCACGCGCTGAACAATACACCTGGTGGAGCAATCGCGGCCAGGCCTGGGCCAAAAACGTTGGGTGGCGACTCGACTATCAGCTTGTGACGCCCGGCCTAGCTGCACGAGCAAAAGCCGCTAGTATTTACAAAGACGAACGCTTTTCTGATCATGCGCCGCTCACGATTGATTACGACTTTGCGTTGAAGTGAGTTTGTCAGCAGGTGATTCGCACGCAGTACGCACAAGCTAGGCCGACACGGCGTGCCAAAATAATTTTGCTTACAAGCCACGCGCGTCAATGCGCTCGATATCTTGTCTGCGCCAGTGCAACAACCACAGTCCGGGCAGAGCGATCAAGACCGTCAGTAAAAAAAACACCGGCCAACCCGCAACCTGCACCAACTGGGGCGTTAAGGGGCCGGCGAGATAGGTGCGCCCGACGGCCGACAACGCGGAAAGTAACGCAAATTGCGTCGCAGAAAACTGTTGATTGCAAAGCCCCATCAAGAGTGCCACAAAAGCTGCGGTCCCCATCCCGCCGCATAAGTTTTCGATGCCAACGCCAGCGGCCATCAGCCATACGTTGTGAGGGCCTACCGAGATGACCCAGAACCCCACGTTTGAAACCGCTTGCAAGACGCCAAAGAGCATCAACGAGCGATACAAACCCAGACGCGCCATTAACGCGCCACCCGCCAACGCTCCAACAATCGTGGCCGCTAAACCCAATAATTTATTGACCGTGCCCACTTCTGTTGCGGTGTAGCCTGCAGCACGAATCAAAAAAGTAGTCGACAAGGCTCCTGCAAACGCGTCACCCAACTTATACAAAACAATCAACACCAACACCGTCACGGCCTCGGGTCGCCCAAAAAACTCACGGAAGGGTTCAAGCACCGCTTGCTTCAAAGAGCGCGGCGTTAGCGCAGGCACCTCGGGCTCGGGCGCCCAAAAGCTTGCCAGCGCCACCAACAACATCAAGGCTCCCATCAGCAGGTAGGTTGACCCCCAGCCCAGCCACTGATCGGCCAAAATCAACGCCAAGCCGCCCGACACTAACATCGCCAAGCGGTAACCCAAGACCGATAACGCCGCCCCCGCACCACGCTCATCTTTGCGCAACACGTCGCTGCGATACGCGTCAAAAGCGATGTCTTGCGTGGCCGAAAAAAACGCTACAAATACCGCCACGAACGCCAGAAGCCACAAACTTTTGCCCGGAGACAACGAGCCCATTGCCAACAAGCCTAGCGCCAGCAACACCTGCATCAATACCATCCAGCCTCGCCTGCGACCCAGCCACGGCGGCGCATACCGGTCAACTAGGGGCGCCCATAAAAACTTTAAGGTGTAGGCCGTGCCCACCAGCGTCAAAAAGCCGATCTCTTGTAACGAGACTTGCTCGATGGTTGCCCAAGCCTGCAACGTCCCACCGGTCAAGGCCAGGGGCAAGCCGCTGGCAAAACCGAGTGCCAGCAAGGGTGCGACGCGCGGACTGGTATAAAGCTTTGAGAGAGCCACGGTTACGACCGGTGCTGCATTGGGCTCGCTCATGAGCGCCTACGGGCAAGCTGCTGAGGGTCTGCCGTAAAGCGATACGCCGCCAAGGTACTGCGCCAACCCGCCAGTAACTTGACCTCGCGCTTGGCATTAAACGTCGCGCGCTCAAGAATGCTGAAACCGAGTTTGTGGGCCAGGCGTTCAAAGTCTTTCAGGGTGCACAGATGAATATTGGGCGTGTCATGCCAGTCGTAAGGCATTTGACCCGTCACTGGCATACGCCCCGAAAGAATCGACCAACCATGTGGCCAGTAACCAAAGTTTGGAAACGAGACGATCGCTTCGCGCCCGACACGCGTCATTTCTCGCAGCAGGTGTTCCGTGTTGTGCATCGACTGTAGTGTCTGCGAAAGCACCACAATGTCAAACTGCTGATCATCAAACATGGCTAGGCCATCTTCAAGGTTTTGCTGAATGACGTGCACGCCGCGTTGCACGCAGGTCAGCACCCGCTCATCGCTAATTTCAACGCCAATGCCTTGCACGGCCTTACTGCGCTTGAGGTGCGCAAGCAACGTCCCGTCCCCGCAGCCCAAATCAAGCACGCGAGTCTGCGGCTGTACCCATTGCGCGATGCGGGCAAGATCGCCACGCAGCTCTGCCGCTTGGGGCACTTGCAACGAGCCGATGACTCGGGCCTGAGCCGCTGGTGGCGTCTGACTTGTAGCGTTTGTGTCGTGACTCATCGCTGCGCCTCGGGCTGGGTATTGACTGCATTCAGTGTCGCGGCAATCCGCAAAAAGTATGCGCGCATCAAACCATGATAGCGAGCATCATCAAGCAAAAAGGCGTCATGCCCATGAGGCGCGTCAATTTCAGCGTACGTTGCAGCCTGTTCATTTTTAAGCAACGCTTGGACGATTTCTCGCGAGCGCGCAGGCGCAAACCGCCAGTCTGTTGTAAATGAAATCAGCAAAAAATCTGCCGTGGCCGGCGCCAGCGCTTTGGCTAAATCGCCGTTTGTTGTACGCGCAGGATCAAAATAATCAAGCGCGCGAGTGATCAACAGATAAGTATTAGCATCAAAGTAGCGTGAAAATTTTTCGCCCTGATACCGCAGATAAGATTCGACCTCAAACTCAACACCATAGCCATAATGAAACGCGCCTCCTGCGGCAGGCTCGCGCTGGGTTCGTCCAAATTTTTCAGCCATATCGTCGTCTGACAAGTAGGTGATGTGCCCCACCATCCGTGCGACCGACAATCCATGACGCGGTACGGTTTGGTGCGCATAATAATCACCACCATGAAACTCAGGATCAGTAATAATCGCGCGCCGCGCCACTTCGTTAAAAGCAATATTCTGTGCGGATAACCTTGGCGTCGAGGCAACCACCACACAATGCGCAACTCGCTGGGGTAACGTGATCGCCCAGCTTAAGGCCTGCATACCACCAAGCGAGCCTCCCATGACGGCAGCAAAGCGCTCGATCCCGAGCTCGTCTGCCACGCGAGCCTGCGCGCGTACCCAATCCTCAACAGTCAAGACCGGAAACGCAGCCCCCCAGGGCTTGCCAGTTTCGGGTCGGACAGTGGCCGGACCAGTCGAACCAAAACACGAACCAAGATTATTGATACCAATCACAAAAAATACATTGGTATCCACGGGTTTGCCGGGGCCAACCAAATTGTCCCACCAGCCAATATCCTCAGGGTTGTCGGCGGCGCGACCCGCCACATGATGCGAGGCGTTCAACGCGTGACACACCAATACCGCGTTGCTGGCCTGAGGGTTGAGCGTGCCGTAGGTTTCAATCGCCAACTCGTAGGAGTTGATCGTCTGCCCGCTACTCAGGGCAAGCGGCTCGTGAAACTGAAAAAACTGAGTACGGACAACTCCCACCGAGCCTGCCTGCGCTTCGGTAGCCGTTTTTGAAGCGTGCGCGTCTTGAGAAACGAACTGTGTGGTCATACGGACCTTCTTTAGCGGGATTTATGAGGCGCCCGCAAGCGGATCGAGCAAATCGGCGCCAACTGAGTCAAATTCTAGCATTGCGAACCCCTCACTTGGTACAGACGCATACATTAGTAACAATTTGAATCTTTAAACCCCCAAAATCTTACAAATGGCTACAAATTTTTTCTGACTGTCAGGGGTTTTGCGAATTTGCAGAGCCGCAGGATCAGGGCACACTGTGACACCAACTTTAGCCACAGCAGGAGCCAGACACGCCATGACTCAACCCACGCTCTCTCAAAGAGAACTCGAATGCCTCGAATGGGTGTCGTTTGGCAAGACCAGTTGGGAGACCGCTATTATTTTGGGCGTCAGCGAAAGGACGATCAATTTTCATCTTCTGAACGCTTGCCGAAAACTCAACGTGTATGGTCGTCAAGCCGCTGTGGCGCTAGCGTTGCGACAAAACCTGCTGCACGGCTTAACAGTCAAGCGGGTGGTGACCCCACCGCCCGAGCCTGCAACCCAACGCGCTATCGCAGAACCAGCGAACGCATAAACTCGACAGCATGCTCTTTTGACAGCGATTTTTTAGGGCCAGACACCGCCATCTGGATCAACATGCCACGGTGGATCAGTACTTTTCCTAGCAAGCGCGAGGGCTGGCCCGCTACCACGGACTCAAGCTCGAAGAGTTCACCTGCCAACGCGGGCGTCGTTGGGGCTTGGCCCACCTTAGCCGCCAAAGCGGTGACAAACGCTTGCACCAGTTGCTGAAGCTGAATCGGCTCAAGCGACGGACTCAAGGGTGCGTATCCCACTGAAAATACCGACTGATCTACGGCTGCTGAGGTTAAAGAAAATGCTAAATCGATTCCCTTGACTTGCAACTTGCGCTGCTCGGTCTGAACCCGCGACGGGAACATAACAACGGCTCGGTCTTGGGCGACCGACAGCTCACGCCAGTTGTATTCAGGCGTACAGCCCGCTAGCCAAACTGCGACTAATATCACTAATAAAAACTTAACCTTTGGCATTCTTTGCTCTCCTTCATTCCTGCGATCACCAAGAGAGATTTTCGCACTTGTTGTTAAACTCGACTTTTGCTTCACCTCAGGATTGTCTGTGATCTCAACGCTGTCCAAACGCTTAGCCCTATTACAGGCCAACCCAGAGGTGCTCGCTCAATCCTTGCGGGGAATCGAAAAAGAGGGGTTACGTGTTGATCTGCGGGGTCGGCTGTCAACCCAGTCACATCCCACCGCTTTGGGTGCGGCCCTCACCCACCCAACCATCACGACCGACTATTCAGAGGCTTTACTCGAACTGATTACAGGTACCCACAACACCGTGGGGGCCTTATTCGGCGAGCTCGACCAGGTGCATCGCGTGGTCGCCACCCATCTGGGCGACGAGTTGCTCTGGAACCACTCAATGCCGGCTCAGCTACCTGCCGAGGCCGACATCCCGATCGCCTGGTACGGCACCTCGAACACCGGCATGATCAAGCATGTCTATCGCCGCGGACTCGCCCAGCGTTATGGCAAAACCATGCAATGTATCGCCGGCGTGCACTACAACTTTTCGTTTAGCGAGGCCTTTTGGGATAGGCTCGAGCTCCCACAGGCGTTGGCTAAAGACCGACGCTCTGCGGGCTACATCTCCTTGATCCGCAACTTCACACGTTATAGCTGGTTACTGATGTATTTGTTTGGCTCATCTCCGGCGGTCTCACGCGGGTTCTTGCGCGGCCAAACAGCAGATTTGCAGGCGCTAGGCGACGACACGCTTTACCTGCCCTACGCGACGAGCTTGCGCATGAGCGATCTTGGCTATCAGAATAAAGCCCAAGCAGGCTTAAAGCTTTGTTACAACGATCTGACGATGTTTTTACAACGACTGTATGACGCGGTCACAACCCCCTGGCCCGCCTACGAAAAAATCGGCACGCATCAAGCCGGACAATGGCTGCAGCTCAATGCCAACGTCCTGCAGATCGAAAACGAGTTCTATTCAAGTATTCGACCCAAACGCACCACCGGCCCCTGCGAACGTCCAATTACAGCGCTTGCCGAGCGCGGTATCCAATACATCGAAGTGCGCTGCCTCGATATTGATCCAACTGAGCCCCTTGGCATCTCAGAGCAAACCGCACGCTTTGTCGACGCCTTTTTACTTTTTTGCGCCCTCCAAGACAGCCCACCCTTTGCCGACAGTGGTTGGTGCCCCGAAAGTGCTGCCAATTTTGCCGGTGTCGTCAAACAAGGCCGTGCCCCTGGTTTACAGCTCAGTCGCGAGGATAAAGACGTCGCGCTAGCGAGCTGGGCTCAAGAGTTGCTCGACCAGATCGGCCTGTGTGCGCAGACCTTAGGGGGTGCGTTAAACGATGGCCTCTATATACAAGCCGTCAAAGCGCAATATGAAAAAGTCGTTAACACAGCTTGCACGCCGTCTGCCCGCATGCTTGACGGATTAAAAGAGTCGGGGGCTTCGCATCAAGACTATGCGCTCGCTTTGAGCCGTCACCACGCCCAAACCTTGCGCCAGACGGGCTTAAGCGAAGCAGAACAGCGCTTAGCGGTGCAACAGGCCAGGCAATCGCTTGCCGACCAGGTCGCCCTTGAGACCAACGATGCCGAAGGCTTTGATGAGTACGTTGCCAGATTTCATCGGGCGCTTAAAGCCCCTTGATGAAGCGTGATGCCTGCTCAGTGGTGCGCCCGACAGGAATCGAACCTGTATCGAGAGTTTCGGAAACTCTTATTCTATCCATTGAACTACGGGCGCCGAGCAAGGCATTATAGCGGTAGCCCAAAACGTTAGGCGATAGCTCCCCGAGTAGGTCTGATCCCGCTATAATCCGTCGTCTTATCCAAACGCAGTTACACCATTTTTTAATCCAGCCGCCTTGTTTGGCAGCGCTTCAGGCATTAGCACTGAAACGTTGACTGATAAGGCGAAGACTCGCAGGGCTTGGTCATGAGCAACACGCAACACAACGAAGAACACGATTCAATCATCAAAACCCCTAAGCAACTCATTACGATCATCGTGCTTGCTTTAGTAGTTCCAATTATCGTTATCATCATGCTGGTCAATATGGTTGCCGCCGGCAATGCGCCGGTCGCCGGCTCCGACTCCCTCGGGCCCGAAGCAACTGCTAAACGTATCGCGCCGGTCGCTCGGCTTGCAGTCGTAGACGCAAGCGGCCCAAAGGTCTTTAAAACGGGCGATCAGGTGTACAAGGCCGTTTGTGCCGGCTGTCATCAGGCAGGCGTGGCCGGCGCCCACAAGTTTGGTGACACGCAAGCTTGGTCGGTTCCTATCAAAACCGGCTTAGACGCTATGGTTGCGAGTGTAGTCAAAGGCAAAAATGCCATGCCCGCAAAGGGTGGCAATCCTTCACTGGATGACTTCGAAATCACCCGTGCCGTGGTTTATATGACAAACAGTGCTGGCACGAGCTTTCCAGAACCCGTCGCACCAGCACCCGCTGCAAAATAACGAGAGCATCAGCCATCAAAAGCGCACCCCTCGGTGCGCTTTTTTATTATTAGGCTGGTTTATTTAGCATCGCCTTAAGAGCCTCAAGGCGGTTTTTGGGGCTCATGGTTTCGGCGGGTTTCTGATCAAGAGCCACCGACAAACCCATTTCTTCAATAAAACGTGAAGGCTCGCGCACAAGATCTTCACGTGCACGGCGTCGTTTTTGGCACCAACTCAAGTGCAAGCTGCGCTGGGCGCGCGTGATGCCAACATACATCAGCCGGCGCTCTTCTTGAACTCTTGAAACCAAGGCCTCGGCAGCTTTTGTGGGATCAACATCTTCTTCGTCACGACCAAGATGGGGCAAGAGCCCCTCTTCGACACCCAACAAATATACATGGGGATATTCAAGCCCTTTTGACGCATGCAAGGTTGATAACTTAACGGCGTCTTGCTCTTGTTCGTCGCTACGCTCAAGCATTGTGACCAAGGCAACGTGTTGCACCAGATCCAGCAAGCCCATGCTGTCTGCTTCGGCTTTGCGCTTTAGCCAGCTGACGAGTTCTAAAACATTTTGCCACCGATTCTGAGCAGGCTTTTCGTCAAGCATATCGTACAGATAACGCTCATACTGGATCGCTCCAAGTAGCTCATCGAGAATCACGCCGGCCGGCTCAGCAGCCCGAACAGGCTGTCCGGGTGGTGTATGCCCAGCCCGAAACTGAATCTTGACAATGAACTCGCCAAAATGACGCAGCGGTTCAAGCTGACGGGTGTTTAAGCGCGAATCAAGCCCCATCTCAAAGACGGCTGCAAACAAAGAAATCTGACGCTCGCCTGCATACTGACCAAGCGTTTGAAGAGTCGCCTGTCCAATTCCTCTCTTGGGGGTGGTGGCTGCCCTGATGAACGCTGGATCATCCTCTTCATTCGCAATCAGGCGCAAGTAAGCAAGAATATCGCGAACCTCAGCCTTATCAAAGAAGCTTTGCCCTCCCGAAATTGAATACGGGATATGCAAATTTCGCATGGCCTGCTCAACAATTCTGGCTTGATGATTTCCGCGATACAAGATCGCAAAATCCTTCCAGGATGCCTGTTTTTCAAACCTTGCCGCCGAAATCTTCATGGCAACGGTTTCGGCTTCAGCCTCATCGTTGGGCATGGCCGTGACGCTGATGGTCTCGCCCGTACCGTGCTCTGACCACAATTTTTTTTCAAATAATTTAGGATTTTTGGCGATGACATGGTTTGCAGCAGCCAAAATGCTTTGGCTTGAACGATAGTTTTGTTCAAGTTTGACCAACCGAATTTGAGGGTAATCTGTCGCCAGCTTTGCGAGGTTCTCGATCGTTGCACCTCGCCAGGCATAAATAGCCTGATCATCGTCACCCACGGCCGTAAACAACGCGCGAGGCCCTGTTAACCACTGCACCAGGCGATACTGACAAACGTTGGTATCTTGATACTCATCTACCAACAAATAGCGCACCCGCTTTTGCCATTTTTCACGTACCTCGGCTTCGCGTTCAAAAATTTGCGCTGGCAACGCGATCAAATCATCGAAATCAACCGCCTGATAGGCTGCCAGCGTTGCGTTATAACTCCGATAGACGTGCGCCGCCTCAACCTCGCTCGCTGTCGCTGCAAGCACCGCAGCGGCCTCTGGGTCAATCAAGCCGTTCTTCCAAAGCGAAATCGTTTGTTGCACCGAGCGCAACCGGGCGCGGTCAGTTGTTACCAGCAAATCTTGCACGATCGCGAGCGCGTCGTCTGAGTCAAAAATTGAAAATTGTGGTTTGAGGCCAGCATGCTTAGCCTCTTCTCGCAAAATCCTGACTCCGAGCGAGTGAAACGTACTAATCGTTAAGCCTTTAGTCAACGCTGGGTCAACCAAGCGCTTGACGCGGTCGTCCATTTCGCGCGCTGCTTTATTTGTAAAAGTCAGGGCGACCACATGTCGCGCTTGGTAGTCGCAATCCAGTAACAAGTAAGCGATTTTTTGCGTAATCACCCGTGTCTTGCCCGAGCCAGCACCTGCCAGCACCAGGCATGGGCCGTCAAGATACAACACGGCTTCGCGCTGGGTGGGATTCAAACCATTTGTTGCAAAAGTCGACATGGCGCCAAGTTAGATTTCGAGTGGGTCAACCTCAAGTTGCCACCGCACTCGGCGCGCATCAAGTTGTTCAGGTAACAATTTAAGCCAGGCGCGAAGTAAAGACTGTAGCGCGGGGCGACTGGTTGATTCGAGTAACAATTGTGCGCGGCACATATTGTCTACGCGCACAATTCGCAGCGGTACGGGATCATACAGTGTGAGTACCGCCTCGGTTTGATAATGTGCAGATAGTTCGTTGGCGGAGTCACGTGCGCCCCGTAAAAAATCTATCGCAACATTTAAGTCACGCGCCTCGGCGCTGAGCAAAGCCTGATACGAGAAAGGTGGCAACGCCGCCTCTTGTCGCTCTTGGAGTGAGTGCCGCGCGAAACCCGAGTAGTCGTGCCTCAGCAACGCCTGGTAAACCGCCTGTTCGGGGTAGCCGGTTTGAACAATCACCTCGCCATGGCCCGAGTGACGGCCAGCGCGCCCAGCCACCTGCATCAACTGAGCGAATAAGCGCTCAGGCGCCCGAAAATCTTGTGAAAACAACATCGCGTCAGCATTGAGTACGCCGACCAAACCCAAGTTTGCAAAATCATGCCCCTTCGCCACCATCTGTGTCCCCACTAAGATGTCCACTTCACCGGCATGCATGCTTGCAAAAAGTGCCTGGGCCGAGCCCTTTTTACGGGTGCTGTCGGCATCAATGCGCACAATGCGCGCCTCAGGAAACAACTCAGACAGATGCTCTTCGATTCGTTGCGTACCCCGCCCCATGGGCTGCAAATCTTGGTCGCCACAGTCTGGGCAAGCCTTTGGCACGGGCTGCTGCACGCCGCAGTGATGGCACTGCAACTGCGCCCGTCGGGCAGCGCTACGGTGTAAAACCGTAAAGGTTGTGCATCGCGTGCACTGACTCACCCAACCGCACGAACTGCAGTGCAAAGCGGGTGCATAGCCACGTCGATTTAAAAAAATCAACACCTGCTCTTTGTTGGCCAGCCGTGCACGCATGGCTTGGAGTAACTGGGGCGACAAACCTTGCTCGAGCTGTAAGCGACGCGTATCGACCAGACGCACAGAGGGCAGCGTCACTGCTCGCGCGCGCGCAGGTAAATCCAGTCTTTGATAGGTTGATTTTTCAGCATTTGCCCAACTTTCAAGCGACGGCGTCGCCGAGCCCAAAACAATCGGAATCCCTAAATCATGCGCGCGCCAAACAGCCAAATCTCGAGCCGAGTAGCGTAGACCATCCTGTTGTTTGTAAGACGGATCGTGCTCTTCGTCTACGACGATCAGGCCCACATCATCGAGCGGCGCAAAGATCGCCAGTCGCGTACCCAGCACGATGCGCGCCTCGCCGCTTTGAACGCGCAACCAGGCACGCAACCGCTCGGTGTCGGATAAGGCGCTGTGCAACACTGCCACACCATGAATCCCAGCTACGGGCTCGAGGCGAGCGCGCAAAGATTGCTCAAACTGAGGTGTCAGATTGATTTCAGGCACCAGCATCAAGACGCGTTGACCGCGCACTAAGGTTTGTGCTGCGGCATGAAGATAGACCTCGGTTTTACCGCTGCCGGTCACGCCATAAAGTAAAAACGTTTTGAAACTCGTTGCTTGTGTAATGGCTACAACCGCTTGCTCTTGAGCACTGTTCAGCGTTGGGACAACCGACTCAGAGGTCGCCTGCTGACTAGCTGTACGGCGTTTACTTAAGCGCGAAACCGGGCCGTCTCCTGAACGCTTGCCTAGGTAAGAGGAGACACTGCGCAGAGGCATAGGCAACGCCGGCAAAAGAACTTCGCCCAACGGACGCTGATAGTAGTCGGCTGCAAAACTGGCAAAGCGCAGCCAGCATTGTGTGAAGGGTTCAATATCCTGGAGAACCACCTGCACCTCTTTTACCTTAAGAGGGTCGAAGCTTGGTTCTTGAGGTAGATCAACCACAACGCCAATCATTTGTCTGCGGCCAAATACAACAATCACCCTGTCACCTAGCTGGGCGGGCGATGCTGTCCAGTAGTCGTAGGGACCGGACAACGGAACATCTAACGCAACCCTGACCCATTGTTTGCTGGCGCTGGCATTGGCACATACGGTTGGAACAAGGTCAGCCATGGAGTTAATGTGGTTTCTTGATTTTGGCTCTAATACCCTGAGGCGCCGTGTTTTAAAAAAATACAACCAGTGCTTGTGGATAACTTTGGGGAGAACTCACTCGCTTTGAGCGAGAGTTGCATTTTTTTGAAGCGCATTGCAGCAATCGTTTTTTGCTAATTCGAATATATCTTCATACTAATCAGCTACTTATAATTTTTTTTTCAAGTAAAAAATTAAATCATTTGCTTTTATGAAATTTTGCATATTTTGTGTATAACTCGAAAAAAATTAAAGAATTTATGCGTACTTGCAAGCCTTTATCTCTTAACACCCGCGTGGTTATTGGGTTTACTAAGGGCCACCGTGAAACTGCGGGCTGTACGAGCGAACTTCGTCAACCAACACGCCAACGGCTTCTGGCGGCGTAAATTGTGAAATTCCGTGCCCTAAGTTGAAAACGTGGCCACCAGACCCGACCGCGCCAAAAGCATCAAGTACGCGACGGACCTCCGAGCGAATGACGGGCTCACCGCCAAACAAGGCGATCGGGTCAAGATTTCCTTGAAAGGCAACAGAGTCCGAAACGCGCCTACGCGCGGCAGCCAAATCGACCGTCCAATCCAGCCCAACGGTATCGGCGCCACAAGCCGCGATTTGCTCAAGCCATTGGCCACCGCCCTTGGTAAACACGATAACAGGCACAGAGCGACCCTCGCGCTCGCGGGTTAACTGCTGCACCACCTGACGCGTGTAGTGCAAAGAGAACTGTTGAAACAGCCCATCGGCCAAGACGCCACCCCAACTATCAAAAAGCATGACTGCTTGTGCACCCGCTTCGATTTGCGCATTCAAATACAACGCAGTTGTTTGGGCATTGATTTCCAAGATACGGTGCAGCAACTCGGGACGCGCATAGAGCATGCTTTTAATTAAGCGATAGTCAGTACTGCCCTGCCCTTCGACCATATAGCAAGCGACCGTGAAAGGGCTACCAGCGAAGCCGATTAAGGGCACGCGACCGTCAAGCTCAGTGCGGATCAGACTGACCGCATCAAATACATATTGCAACTTGCTGAGATCGGGTACCTCGAGTTTGTTCACCTCTTGTTCGGTTCGAAGAGGGCGCGCAAAGCGCGGCCCCTCGCCTTGCGCAAAGGACAGGCCTAAACCCATGGCATCGGGCACCGTCAAAATATCAGAAAACAAAATCGCTGCGTCGAGCCTAAAACGCTCAAGAGGCTGGAGCGTGACTTCGGCTGCGTATGCTGGATTTTGCGCGAGTCCCATAAATGAGCCTGCACGGGCACGCGTGGCGTTGTACTCGGGCAAATAACGACCCGCCTGCCTCATGAGCCAAGTAGGCGTATAAGGGACTGGTTCGCGCTTAAGGGCACGCAAAAATATATCGTTCTTGAGCGGAGTGACGGGCACAGCGATCCTTTTTAAGCAAAATACTCGCCGCTTGACCTAAAGGGTTTTCTCAACAGGCGAGTTGACTGAAGGCCTTGTGCAAGCGGCGTACGAGGCACTATTTTACTCTTGCTCGTCGTCTGCCCGATAGGCTTGCGCTTCGATGTCATATTTACGCATTAGCGCCCAAAACGCCCTGCGGTGCTTTTGAGAGGCGCGCGCGGCCATGGCAATATTGCCATTGTGTTTATCTAACGCATGGGTAATGTAGTCACGCTCAAACTGACTCACGAGCAGCGACTTGGCCTCGCGAAAGGACCCGGGTACGACCGCGCGACTTTCTTGCAGATTTGAAGCTAACGCTGCCAGGCGGCTATGCCGTTGCGTGACACCATTCGATTTAAGCTTTGTCATGCTGTGACTAAACGCAGAATGCAGCGCTTGTGCGCCATGCTGTGTTGGCTTGAGGGCCTGCTCGGCTGGCGTGTTCGCGTTTGCAACAGAGTGCGTGGGCATCTTCGACTGAGCTGTGCCCCACGCCGAATCGGCATACGCTGCGTCAGGTTCACGCAGGGTGCCTGGGCGTGGCACTCTGGCCACGGTTGTCAGTACCCGTGCACGAAACTCGTCAGGGCACAATGGCAAGCGTACAAAGTCTGCAATCCCGAGCTCAAGCAAATCTTGCATCGCTGCTGATTTGAGCTCTTGAAAAATCCCTACAAGTGGTAAAAAAGGACCACGCGGAATCAGCGCAAGCGCTTGGCGCGTCCAAGCAAGAGTATCGAGCGAAACCGGAACCAGACAAAGATCAAAGCGTCTAAGACTGACACCAGCCTGCGCGAGTGCCTGAACTGGTAGGGTCACGAGCTCGCCCGCGCGGATCTCGAGATCTTGTCCGGCCTCCCACTCAAGTTGATGGAGTCTGACACGGGCTAAGGCGGGAGCAGCGTGCAGTAGAACCTCTTCAAGCCAGACTCTGTGGGCCTCTAACCTGAGCACCGCGCAATCGATTTGTTGTCGCATCTTTTCACTCCGAGCAAAAGACGCTAGGCTAGAGCTCAAGCCCAACTAGGGATAGTCGGAGTTTACGCAAGCGGGCTTTCACGCCCCGTGCAGCCCGCAGCTGTGTGTAAGCGCTCACGCAAAATCAGAACGCTGGGATCGAAGACGTAGCGCTCGACTAACAATCATAAAAAAACATGCCCGAGCGTGTTTTTTTATTCAGTCAACCTGCTGTACGACGTCACCACTGCACAAAAACAAGTACAGAGGGAAAGCAATAACCAGTTAATGCTTGTTCGTCAGCTCACGAATACGGCGAGCGGCCACAGCCTGAGCGGCCAACATATCGAGCTCTGCTTTCACGACATCCATGCTCGCCTGATCTTTGGCGTTGCGCAAGGCCTCTTGGGCAGCCTGGCGCGCGGCTTCGGCTTTCTCTTCGTCAAGATCTCCGCCACGAATTGCAGTGTCGGACAGCACGGTGACGTGTCCCGGTTGCACTTCTAACAAACCGCCGGCCACGAAAATGCTCTCTTCAGAATTATCCTCAAGAACAATCCGCACCAAACCAGGTCGGATGCGCGAGATCAAGGGGGTGTGACCGGGCAGGATACCCAACTCACCCGCCTCACCCGGCAGTACTACAAACTTAGCATCGCCAGAGTACAGAGATTTCTCTGCACTGACAACGTCGACTTTGATGGTAGCCATGATGGATCCTTATTGGAGTTTCTTGGCTTTCTCGAAGGCTTCGTCGATCGAACCGACCATATAGAACGCCTGCTCAGGAAGTGCATCGCACTCGCCTTCGACGATCATACGGAAACCACGAATGGTTTCGGACAGAGGCACATATTTACCAGGCGAACCCGTAAACACTTCGGCCACATGGAAAGGCTGAGACAAGAAGCGCTGAATCTTACGAGCGCGGGCAACGGCTTGCTTGTCTTCAGGCGACAACTCATCCATACCCAAAATCGCAATAATATCGCGCAACTCTTTGTAGCGCTGCAACGTTTGTTGAACACCGCGGGCCACGTTGTAATGCTCTTCACCGACCACGTGTGGATCAAGCTGGCGGCTGGTCGAATCAAGCGGATCAACCGCTGGATAAATACCAAGCGCTGCAATATCACGCGACAACACAACAGTTGAGTCCAAATGCTGGAAGGTGGTTGCTGGCGAAGGGTCGGTCAAGTCATCGGCGGGCACATACACAGCCTGTACTGAGGTAATCGAGCCTTGCTTGGTTGAAGTAATGCGCTCTTGCAGCTTACCCATTTCTTCGGCCAGCGTTGGCTGGTAACCCACAGCAGAAGGCATACGGCCTAGCAACGCAGAAACTTCCGTACCTGCCAAGGTGTAGCGATAAATGTTATCAACGAAGAACAAGATGTCGCGACCTTCATCACGGAACTTCTCTGCCATCGTCAGACCAGTCAATGCTACGCGCAAACGGTTACCTGGTGGCTCGTTCATCTGACCGAACACCATGGCTACTTTATCAAGCACATTCGAATCTTTCATCTCATGATAAAAGTCGTTACCTTCACGAGTACGCTCACCCACGCCAGCAAACACCGACAACCCGCTATGTTGTTTAGCGATATTGTTGATGAGCTCAAGCATGTTGACGGTTTTGCCTACACCCGCACCGCCGAACAGGCCGACCTTACCGCCTTTAGCGAAAGGGCAGACCAAATCAATCACCTTGATACCAGTTTCCAGAAGCTCGACTGAAGGCGACAGTTCTTCAAATTTCGGTGCATCTTGGTGAATCGCGCGGCGCTCGTCACCTGCAATCGGACCTGCTTCATCAATTGGCCGACCCAAGACGTCCATAATACGGCCTAAGGTACCCACGCCAACTGGTACCGAAATCGGTGCACCGGTTTTTGCAACGGCCATGCCGCGGCGCAGCCCGTCGCTTGAGCCGAGGGCAATCGTACGGACGATGCCATCACCCAACTGCTGCTGCACCTCGAAGGTCAAGCCTTTTTCAGCAAATGCTGAAGATTCATCTGCAAGGCGAAGTGCCTCATAGATGTTTGGCATGTGATCGCGGGGAAACTGAATATCCACCACTGCGCCGATGCACTGAACGATGGTTCCGTTGTTCATGTCTGATCCTTACTTTGTAAATTCTGATGGGATACCGGGAAGCAATCTAAACAACTAGACGGCCGCGGCGCCCCCCACGATTTCTGAAATTTCTTTCGTAATAGCAGCCTGGCGAGTCTTATTAAAGACAAGTTGCAGGTCACCGATTACCTTCTTCGCATTGTCCGAAGCGGCTTTCATTGCCACCATTCGGGCAGATTGCTCTGAGGCCATGCTTTCTGCGACACCTTGATACACAAGGCCTTCGACGTAGCGTTGCAGTAACTCGTCGATGACTGTTTGAGCGTCAGGTTCGTAGATGTAATCCCAGCCATGGTCTGCCGTTGTGCTTTCGCTGTTTACAGCGGCAGTCGCCGAAGCCAAGTTATAGGGATCTGCTAATTTGCCAGGTAACGGTAGCAAACGAACAAAAGTTGGTTCTTGCTTCATTGTGTTAACGAAGCGGTTGGTCGCAATATAAACAGCATCAATGCGACCCGCTAAAAAATCATCCAGCTGCACTTTAACCGCGCCAACCAGGCGATCAAGCTCAGGCTTATCGCCCAACCCAACTGCCTGTGACACCACTTCAGCGCGCATGCGAGTTAACACACCAAGGCTTTTGTTTCCAAAGGCCGTGAATTGTGTACGAATGTTTTTGTCGTTGAAATCGCGCGTACGCGACAGCACCAAACGCATAATATTGGTGTTCAGACCACCACAAAGACCCTTGTCGGTTGAAACAACGACAATCCCAACAGCTTTCAGTTCTGTACGCTCAACCAAATAGGGATGCGAGTACTCTGGATTTGCCTGCATCAAATGCGAGGCAATTGCGTGAACCTTAGTCGCATAGGGCCGACCCGCACGCATACGCTCTTGCGCCTTGCGCATCTTCGAGGCGGCCACCATTTCCATGGCCTTTGTGATCTTGCGCGTGTTTTGCACGCTCTTGATCTTATTACGAATTTCCTTAATTCCTGCCATTTCGCTTCCTGTGTCAGACCTGCATTCAGGTATCAGACCATTTGCTTTGGATCACCTCTAGCAGCAGTTGCTAGCAATGATCCGATAGCGGGTTCGTTAGAACGTGCCGTGCTTTTTAAATTCAGTCAACGCAGTAACAAGTTCGGCTTCGTCATCTTTGGACAACTCTTTTGAACTTTCAATGCGTTCGATCATTGCAGCGTTTTTGTTTTTGAGGTGGTCTTTCAGACCTTTCTCAAACGGCAAGACACTTGAAACATCAACATCATCAAGGTAGCCATTATTCGCAGCAAACAAGATCACACCAAGCTCCCAGACTTGCAAAGGTTGGTACTGCGGCTGTTTTAAGAGCTCAACCACGCGTTTACCGCGCTCAAGTTGGCGGCGCGTTGCATCGTCAAGGTCAGAAGCAAACTGCGCAAAGGCTGCTAACTCGCGATACTGTGCCAAGTCGGTACGAATACCTCCGGCCAGCTTTTTAATGATCTTGGTTTGCGCCGCACCACCTACACGCGATACCGAAATACCAGCATTGATAGCAGGACGCACGCCCGCATTAAACAAATCAGTTTCAAGAAAGATCTGACCGTCAGTAATCGAAATCACGTTGGTGGGAACGAATGCCGACACGTCACCCGCTTGCGTTTCGATGATTGGCAAAGCTGTTAGTGACCCAGTTTTACCCTTCACGGCACCGTTTGTGAACTTCTCGACATAGTCCTCGTTGACTCGGGCGGCACGCTCAAGCAAGCGCGAGTGCAGATAAAACACATCGCCAGGGTAAGCTTCGCGGCCTGGAGGACGGCGCAACAGCAATGACACTTGGCGATAAGCAAAAGCTTGTTTAGTCAAATCGTCATACACAATCAGCGCATCTTCACCACGATCGCGGAAGTACTCTCCCATTGTGCAACCCGCATAGGCCGACAGATACTGCATTGCAGCCGAATCAGACGCCGTTGCTGCGACGATTGTTGTGTATTCCATCGCGCCGTACTCTTCGAGTTTGCGCAATACGTTATTGATCGTTGAGGCTTTTTGACCAATTGCAACGTAAATACACTTAACGTTTTTACCTTTTTGATTGATGATCGCATCAACCGCTACCGCAGTCTTACCAGTTTGACGATCGCCGATGATCAATTCGCGCTGACCGCGTCCGATTGGCACCATCGCATCGATCGACTTCAAGCCAGTTTGCAGTGGCTGCGACACAGACTGCCGCGCAATCACGCCTGGAGCCACTTTCTCGATAATGTCAGTTGCTTTCGCATTAACTGGACCCTTGCCATCGATTGGCATGCCCAGAGCGTTCACAACGCGGCCCAATAGTTCGGGGCCGACAGGAACTTCAAGAATACGACCTGTCGTTTTAACAGCATCGCCTTCTGAAATACCTGTGAAGTCACCCAAAATAACGGCGCCGACAGAGTCGCGCTCGAGGTTCAAGGCCAATCCAAACACATTGTTTGGAAACTCAAGCATTTCACCCTGCATCGCGTCTGATAGACCATGGATACGGGTGATACCGTCGCTTACAGAAACGACCGTGCCCGGTGTACGAATGTCGGACGAAGTGCCCAAACCTTCGATTCGGCTCTTGAGAATTTCGCTAATCTCTGATGGATTGAGTTGCATGTTCAGACTCCTGAAATCTTTTAACTGACGGTTAAGCCGCCAGCGTGTCGCGCATGCGTACTAACTGAGCTTGCACGGATGTATCGAGTACGTGGTCACCCACGAGCACGCGGACTCCACCAATTAAGGCGGCATCTACGGTTACGTGGGGCTTTAGCTTGAGACCGAATTTCGGTTCTAACAACGCAATGAGTTGTGAGATCTGATCTTCAGACATCGGAAATGCGCTGGTGATATTTGCTTGCGCCACACCCTCAGCTTCGTCTTTGAGGGCTTGAAATTGCTGTGCGATTTGCGGCAAAAGCAACAACCGGCTGTTAGCAATTAGCAATTCGACAAAGTTTTTAAAATGCTTGTCGACCGCTGGCTGCACTAAACTTAAGAAGATATCGGCACGCTGCGTATTAGTTAAACGCGGATCGGCCATCGCCGAACGCACATTACCATTAGCCGCCACATGCGCTAGCCGTTGTGCTTGCTCAGCCCACAAGCCCAGACCACCACTGCCACCTTTGGCAACAGCAAACAAGGCCTCAGAGTAGGGGCGCGCGAGGGTGGAAAGTTCTGCCATGGCGTATCCCTGAGTTTAAAGCTGAGCCTTAAGCTGCGTGAGCAGCTCGGCGTGAGCACTTGCGTTAACTTCACGCTTCAGGATTTGCTCGGCACCTTTCACAGCCAAATTGGCTACGTCATTGCGCAGGGCATCGCGAGCACGTGTGACCTCTTGAGCGGCATCTTGCTTTGCTTGCGCCAAAATGCGCGCACGCTCAACTTCAGCCTCAGCACGCGCCTGCTCAATAATCTGCGTTGCGTGCTTCTCAGCATCCGTCATGCGTGCATGTAGTTCAGATTTCGCAGATGCCTCGATCAAACCAACGCGCGCCTGAGCCTGAGCCAAGTCTGCTTTGCCTTTTTCGGCAGCAGCCAAGCCTTCAGCGATTTTTTGGCGTCGCTCGTCAATTGCCTTTGTCAAAGGGGGCCAGATGAATTTCATCGTGACCCATGCCAAGACAAAGAACACGATCATCTGGAAAAAGATCGTCGCGTTCAGATTCACGGTCGTTTCCCTATTACAACTTGAACTCTTTTGACGGTATGTCTAAGAGTACAGATCAATGAGCCACCGCGAACAACCTTGCGAGCGGTGGGTTCGCCAGCCAAGCTAGAGGCCGACGGGTGCAACAATTAGTTACCGAACGGGTTCGCAAACGCAAACAACATGGCAATACCCACGCCGATCAAAAATGCCGCGTCAATCAGACCAGCCAGCAAGAACATTTTGGTCTGAAGGGCATTCATCAACTCTGGCTGACGTGCAGCAGATTCGAGGTACTTACCACCCATCATTCCGATGCCGATGCAGGCGCCTAACGCACCTAAACCAATGATTAAACCGCAAGCGAGAGCAACGAGAGCGACGTTGGACATGACAACTCCTTGTTAGTATCTAAGAATCAAAAATTGAATAAAAACGAAAAATCAAATAAGCCTTTTTTGCACCGCTCACTTGTTTAAGCAAGCAACGGTACCCTTCACTTAATGCCCTTCGTGAGCCTGACCGATGTACACCAGCGTCAGCATCATGAAAATAAAGCCCTGCAACAACACAATTAGAATATGGAACAGCGCCCAGATCGAGCCCGCCAAAACATGGCCGATACCCAAACTGACGCTCATCACGTTAAAGCCTGTCCAGGCGCCACCCAGCAGTGCAATCAGCATAAAGACGAGTTCGCCGGCAAACATGTTGCCAAACAACCGCATCCCGAGCGACACCGACTTTGCGGCATACTCAATCACATTTAACAGCAAGTTGGCAGGCGCTAAAAATACCGCCGTCATGCCGTGCCCGTGAAAGGGGGCGGTAAATAGTTCTTTGACAAAACCACCTGGATGCTTGATCTTGATGCCGTAATAAAGCATCAGCAATAAAACGCCCATGGCCATTCCCATCGGAGCGTTCAGGTCAGCGGTTGGTAGGATTCGGTGATAGTGGAGCGGATCGCCGACCTTGTCGCCAAAACCGAGGAGATGAAAAATTTTGTGCGGCAAATCGACTGGAATGAGATCGAGCGTGTTCATCAAAATGATCCAGACGAAGACGGTCAGCGCTAAAGGAGAAACGAATTTGCGCGTCTCTTCGCTAGGCACGATACTGCGAGCTTGTTGATCGACCATATCGATCAACATTTCGACTGCGCCTTGCAGGCGGCCTGGCACGCCTGAACTTGCCCGCCGAGCGGCGAGCCACATTACGAACAGGGCCACAAATCCCATCAAGCCTGACCAAAAAATCGTGTCGTAATTGATGACGCCGAAGTCAGCAATCAGGCCTTGCTTGACACCAAGATTGTTGTAATGCACCAGATGGTGCTGAATGTACTCAGCTTGGGGCGATACACCAGATGCAGCAGCCATATTGATCTCTACTTTGACTCTTGATCAAACGCAGCGCTTGAGCGCTGCAATGCTAATTTAAAAGAGGCACGCTACACAAAAGCCAGCCCGTACAATTCATTTGGCTCGTGAGCCCTTAAACAGCAACAACGCAACGTAAGCTTTGAGCACTGCCACCAAACCTGCCAAAACCGCTAACCACCGCACCTGCTCGCCACCGACTTGCGCGATGAGCCACAACAAACCGATTGCAGCGCCAACTTTTAAAAACTCGCCTATAAAGAACAGAGCGGGGTTAGCCCCGCCCGGACGATAAGTTGACACCCACAAGCGTAAAGCAAACACTGCGTTCGGTAACAGGTACGCTGCTGACCCTGCCAAAGATGACGCTGCTGCCGAAACCCCGCCAAATACCCAACATAGTGAAGCCATCACCAACCCTAAAAACACCTGCGCGACAACAGTCTCAAGCAAGTCGCGCCTTGCGCGGTTGTTGATTTGCTGCCGGTCGGCTTCAGTCAGGGCAATGATCTTGTCTGTGGATTCAAATTCGTACACTTTTCTCTCACAGCAAAGCCACGGTATTGTATCGGCTTTTACGCCCTCGTGCAAACCCTTAGTCCCCGCCTCAGCCGAACCAACCGATCAAAGCAGCCGTCATGTAAAAACGATGGGCAGGCTCAGCGATGCTTAAAGTTAGGCTTGCGCTTCTCGACAAAAGCGGCCATGCCCTCTTTTTGATCTTCGGTCGCAAAGCAAGCATGAAACTGACGGCGCTCAAACAAAACGCCCTCGTGCAGCGAGGACTCAAAGGCTCGATTCACCGACTCTTTAGCCATAATGACCATCGGCAAAGACATGCCACAAATCGCCGTCGCAGCTTCAAGAGCCTCGTCAAGTAAGCGATCGGCACCAACCACACGCGACACCAGACCAGAACGCTCGGCCTCAACAGCATCCATCATGCGAGCCGTCAGCACCATATCCATTGCCTTTGACTTACCCACCGCACGGGGCAAGCGCTGCGTACCGCCCGAACCGGGAATGGCACCGATTTTGATCTCGGGTTGACCAAATTTGGCCGTATCCGCCGCGATGATGAAATCGCACATCATCGCCAGTTCGCACCCTCCGCCCAAGGCGTATCCTGCGACCGCCGCGATAACGGGTTTGCGCACCCTGCGAATGGTCTCCCAGTTGCGGGTGATGTAATCGGTGCGATACACGTCCATATAAGACCAGTCTTTCATGGCGGCGATGTCCGCGCCCGCTGCAAACGCCTTTTCACTGCCTGTCAGGACGATACAACCAACTTCGTCGTTTGCGTCGAAGGCAAGCAGCGCGGCACCTAGCTCGTTCATGAGCGCATCGTTTAACGCATTGAGCGCCTTCGGGCGATTCAGCGTTAACAGGCCCACGCGGCCACGAGTTTCGATTAAGACTAAAGCTTCGCTCATGAGAGGATCCTCGGAAATGTGAAATAAAATAGCGGTATGAAAAGCAAACCCATACTTTACAGTTTAGAGCCTTTTGATTTAGCCGGGCACCGCTATCGTGTCACGCTCACGGTTGCTCAGCCAAATCCACAAGGCCAGATCGTATCGCTACCGGCCTGGATTCCGGGCAGTTACCTGATTCGGGATTTTTCTCGCCAAGTCGAAACGATCTTTGCGCGTTCGGGCAATCGCCGTCTGAGTCTTATTAAACTTGATAACCATAGCTGGCGCGTTGAGCCTTGCATTGGCCCACTTCACATTACGACCACCGTTTACGCCTGGGATCTTTCGGTGCGCGGGGCGCATCTCGATGAGACACACGGCTTTTTTAACGGCACAAGCGTCTATCTGCGACCGCATGGCTTTGAAGAGCACCCCTGCCAGGTCACACTACTTGCGCCAGCTTTAGTCAACTGGCGTGCCTTCACCAGCTTGCTGCAAGCCGCAGCACCCAACGCTAGCCCGAAGGTCATCAGAGACTACGCCAACGGCTTTGGCGTCTACCAAGCACGCAATTACGATGACCTGATCGATCACCCCGTCGAAATGGGCAAGCCTCAGGTGGTTCGGTTTGACGCATGCGGTGCACCCCATGAAATGGTGTTTACCGGCGTGATCCCCAACTTGGATCTCAAGCGTATTGCGCGCGATGTCAAAGCCATTTGCGAAACACAGATTCGTCTTTTTGAGCCCGACACGACGCAGGCGCCGTTTTTAGATACTGCGCTGAAGTACGTCTTTATGACAATGGTTACAGGCGACAGCTATGGCGGCCTTGAGCATCGTGCGTCAACCGCATTAATGGCGGCACGCAAAGATCTACCCACCCTTGGAAATAAAAAGGCACCAGACGGCTATCAAACCTTTTTGGGCTTGGTGAGCCACGAATATTTTCATACCTGGCACGTCAAGCGCATCAAACCAGCGGTCTTTGCGCCCTACGACCTAACAAAAGAAACGCACACACGTCTGTTGTGGATTTTTGAAGGGTTCACGTCTTACTACGATGACCTGATGCTCGTGCGCAGTGGCGTCATCAATACCTCTGACTATTTGCAAACACTTGGCAAACAAATTAGCGGCGTCCATGCCGCGCCCGGTCGGCACAAACAATCAGCCTCCGAGAGTTCGTTTGATGCGTGGTCGCGCTACTACAAGCAAGACGAGAATTCTCCTAATGCACTAGTCAGTTACTACACCAAAGGCTCGCTCATTGCCTTGGGCTTGGATCTGACGATCCGAAGCGCTACGAACGAGGCGTTTAGCTTAGATCATGTGATGCGTGAGTTATGGATGCAATATGGACGCGATTTTTATCAAGGCGCTGCGCGCGGCTTAAAAGAAAAGGCCTTTGTGCGCTTAGTATCAGACTGCACGGGGGTCGACGTCTCAGAACCAATCGCCAGATGGGTCTATGGCCGCGAAGATGTCCCCTTGCGTGCACTGTTTGCCCAACACGGCATCGAGATGCGCTGGCAGACCACAAGCAATCTGCCAACGCTAGATGTGCGTACGCGTAAACAGGGGGATCAGGTTGTGCTTGCGACGGTCTTTGAACACGGCGCTGCCCACCAAGGCGGGCTCTCGGCACACGACATACTCGTCGCACTGGATGGCGTGCGTATCGACTCGGTAAACAATTCATTAGAAAGCGTGTTGGCACGCCATCATTCAGGCGAACGCGTCAAGGTGCACGTGTTTCGGCGCGACGAGCTGCGCGAGTTTTCGGTTAAGCTCGCAGCCCCTGCGCAAACGCTATGCCAACTCAAACCGATGACACCACTTTTATGACGCGCCCCGACTCCGCTGACTTTGCTTCACTTTTCACACGAGACGTTGCTCTCTTAGACGTACGTGCTCCGATCGAGTTTGAACAAGGCGCATTTCCTGGTGCAAGCAACCTGCCGCTCATGAACGACCAAGAGCGCCATCAAGTCGGGCTCCGCTATAAACAGGTCAACCAAGAGGCCGCCATTAAGCTCGGGCATGAGTTGGTTTCGGGGGATATCAAAGCAGCGCGCGTCGCGCAATGGAAAGCGTTTGCGCAGGCACACCCTGAGGGCTATCTCTATTGCTTTCGAGGAGGGCTGCGTTCTCGCATTTCGCAAATCTGGCTCGCTGAAGCAGGAATCGAGTACCCGCGTATCGTGGGGGGCTATAAAGCGATGCGTACTTTTTTACTCGAGTCACTGCCCAAGCACATCGAGGACTCTGACTTTCTCTTGGTGTCTGGGATGACTGGCTCTGGCAAAACTGAGGTGGTGCAAGCACTCAGTTCGACCGTTGACCTTGAAAAGCTTGCGCATCATCGCGGCTCAAGCTTTGGCAAACACGCTACCGATCAACCTGTACAAATTAACTTCGACAACAGCTTGGCGATTGCTCTGTTACGTTTGCACGCGCAAGGTAAAACACGCATTGCGCTTGAAGATGAATCTCGCATGATTGGACGCTGCGCTCTGC
The DNA here is from genome assembly GCA_945872285.1 of Bordetella parapertussis. Lineage (GTDB taxonomy): Bacteria > Pseudomonadota > Gammaproteobacteria > Burkholderiales > Burkholderiaceae_B > Zwartia > Zwartia parapertussis_D. The sequence goes on from CAMBZR010000001.1 coordinate 84,983, forward strand.
CAATTAGCTTGCGCGACAAAATGCAAACGAGTTCGGTCGTTTGGCTTGAAGAACCGATGCCGGTTCGGGTCGAGCGCATTTTGCACGACTACGTCGAAGACCTTGGCGCGCAATTTGCGGTCAAGCTTGGTGCTGAGGCCGGCTTCGACGCCTTCTCGGCACGTTTGCTCGAGAGCTTGCAAAACTTGGTCAAACGGCTGGGCGGCGAGCGTCACTCACGCCTGGCCGCAGCCATGCAAGCGGCGTTAGACGAACAACAGTCAAAGGGCACTCTTGACTTGCATCGCGAATGGATCCGCCCCCTGCTCAGCGAGTATTACGATCCCATGTATGAACACCAGCGCGAAAGCAAAGTTGGGCGCGTGATTTTTTCGGGCGATCGCGCTGCCGTCACTGAGTATTTGCTTCATAAAGGATTTTGAGATGATTGACGTCAGCGAAAAACAACGTATCGAGCACAATAAATTATCGAAATGCCTGATGCGAGAAACTGGCCGAGCTATCGGTGACTACAACATGATCGGGGCCGGCGATCGCGTGATGGTGTGTTTGTCAGGCGGAAAAGATTCGTACGCCATGCTCGATGTTTTACTCACGCTGCGCACCCGCGCACCGATCGACTTTGACATCATCGCAGTGAATCTTGATCAAAAGCAACCGGGGTTTCCGGAAGATGTTTTGCCAAATTATCTGCGTACCCGCGACATCCCCTTTCATGTCGAAAACCAAGATACCTACTCAATCGTCAAACGGCTGATCCCAGAGGGCAAAACAACTTGCTCACTTTGCTCGCGTTTACGTCGAGGGATTTTGTATCGCGTCGCCGGCGAATTGGGCGCCACGAAAATTGCCTTGGGTCACCATCGCGATGACATCTTAGGAACCTTCTTTTTAAACTTGTTTTATGGCGGCAAACTGAAGGCTATGCCGCCGAAACTCGTCTCAGACGACGGCAAGCACACAGTGATTCGGCCCCTAGCCTACATCCAAGAAACAGATTTGATTGCTTATGCAGACTGGAAGCAATTTCCAATTATTCCTTGCACGTTGTGTGGTTCACAAGAAAACCTCAAGCGCAAAGAAGTGGGCCGTATGCTTGCCGAATGGGACAAGAAACATCCGTCGCGTGCTTGGAGTATTTTCAATGCGCTTGCAAACGTTGCGCCATCGCATTTAATGGATCGCAATCTTTTTGATTTCGTTGGGCTCAAACCAAACGGGATCTCAGATTCGGAGGGAGACACGGCGTTTGATCCACCGAGTTTCGAAACGACTGCTTTGGTGCACGAGACGACCACTGAGGACCTGCGCGAGGCAAATGCTGAGCCACTGGGCGTAAACCACCAAGTGATGCGTTTTATTAAGCCTTCAGTCCGCGTGTAAGTGCAGCAGTTACGCTGCAGCGCCAGCGGCTGTTAAGACCTGCTTGAGCTCACCGCTTTGGTCCATCTCATTCATAATGTCTGAGCCGCCAATAAACTCACCTTTTACGTATAACTGCGGCACGGTAGGCCATTGCGAAAATTCTTTGATGCCGCTGCGAACCGCTTCGTCTTCAAGTACGTTAACCGTGACTAAGGTGGTAACGCCATTACTTTTTAAAATTTGAATCGCCTTGCCTGAAAAGCCGCATTGCGGGGCTTGGGCTGTACCTTTCATAAAAAGCACCACTGGATTTTTAGTGACCGTGTCGCGGATAAAAGTTTGAACGTCGCTCATGCTGTCCCTCGTCTATAAAAATGTAATAGTTGATTATAAGGATCCTACAAAGATCCGCCCGTGATTCGGGGCAAACCTGCTAAATCTTGCTTTGTTTGAACCGCATTAAAACCCGCGCGCAATAATAAGTGTGCAACCTCTTCGCCTTGCGCATAACCATGCTCAAGCCACAGCCAGCCACCGGCGGTTAAGTGCTGCGACGCTCCAGCGATAATGTGCCGCAACGCTGACAGGCCGTCGGCACCATCAGTCAAGGCCCCAACAGGCTCAAACCTGAGATCACCCCGCGACAAATGCGGATCACTATGAGCAATATACGGCGGGTTTGAAACGATCACATCGAATCGCCCCTCTGCCGGTAGGGCTTCGTACCAACTTCCCTGCCAAAACTGAACCCGTGCTTCGAGTTGCTGGGCATTCTTTTGCGCTAGCGCTAGTGCGGTTTCACTTAGGTCTGTGGCCACCACTCGAACAGTCGGCCTCGCTAAAGCCACACTAATAGCGACCGCGCCACTGCCGGTACCCAAGTCAAGCAACGAGAGGCTGGCACCGTCTGGCAAACTTTGCAAAGCCATTTCAACTAACAACTCGGTTTCAGGCCGCGGAATCAAAACCTCAGCCGAGACACTCAACCGATGCCCCATAAATTCGCGGTGTCCGACCAAATGCGCCATCGGCGTACCTTGGCGGCGTTGCGCAGCCAAGGTCAAAAACTGCGCAGCAGCCTCAGGCGCGATGGGGTCAGTATCGTGTGCCAGCAACCATTCGCGGGGCTTGCACAGCACCATTTCAAGCAACATCCGAGCCTCTAGGCGTGGCAGTCCACTCATTGACGTCAACGACTGCGCCGTTTGCATCAGTGCTCGTCACCCAAAGCCGCCAACAACTCTGCCTGATGCTCGGCAATGAGTGCGCCTGTCACGTCGTTTAAATCGCCTTCCATGATTGAACCAAGCTTATACAAGGTCAGATTAATTCGATGATCAGTCAAGCGACCCTGCGGGAAGTTATACGTGCGAATCCGTTCAGACCGATCACCCGAGCCGACCAAACTTTTACGTTGCGCAGCCTCTTTATCGTGGCGTTCGCGCTGAACTTTGTCTTTAAGTCTGGCCGCTAACACCTGCATGGCTTTGTCTTTGTTGCGGTGTTGCGAACGGTCGTCTTGACACTCAACCACCAACCCCGTCGGCAAATGGGTAATTCGTACGGCAGAATCGGTTTTATTAATGTGTTGCCCGCCTGCCCCACTCGCCCGAAACGTATCGATACGCAACTCACTTGGGTTGATCACGATGTCGGTGGCGGCATCGGCTTCTGGCATCACTGCAACGGTGCAGGCAGAGGTATGAATGCGACCCTGCGTCTCTGTGGCCGGTACACGTTGCACGCGATGCGCACCCGACTCAAACTTAAGGCGCCCATATACCCCCTCACCATCCAAGCGCACAATGACTTCGCGATAGCCGCCCAATTCTGAGGGGCTTTCAGACATCAGTTCAACTTTCCAACCTTGTTGCTCGGCATAACGGCTATACATTCTTAACAAATCGCCCGAGAACAAGGCGCTTTCATCGCCCCCCGTACCCGCACGAATTTCAAGAAACACACTGCGGCCGTCGTCCGGATCGCGAGGCAAGAGTTGCAATTGCAAATCGGCTTCGAGCTTTTCGATCCGCCCCTTGCATTCGTCGATTTCTTCTAGTGCCATCGCCTTCATCTCAGGGTCGTCGAGCATCGCGCGCGCGCCCTCTAAATCCGTTTCAGCTGCTTCGAAGGCCGAAAAGGCGTTCACAACCGGCTCAAGCTCTGCGCGTTCGCGCGATAGCTTGCGATACTGATTCATATCGTTGGCGGCATCTGGCTCAGACAAAATCGCATCAAGGTCAACTAAACGACGAGAGAGATGCTCTAAGCGAGAGCGCATTGAAGATTTCATGAAGGTCTTTATGGGGGAATAAACAACGAAGCCCAGAGGCTAAGGCTCACACAAGAAGGCTGACAGCGCAGCTAACGCCGATCAGAACCCTTTGGGAAAATACGTGGCAACCAAGCCAGTAGTTGCTGACGCTCAGCTTCTTCACTTTGATTGAGCGACGCTAACGTGCCATGCAAGAACTTTTGCGTCAAACCATGCGCGAGTTGTTCAAGCACGGCTTCAGGCGAGTCACCTCTTGCTAGCATCTTGCGAGCGCGCTCGAGCTCTTGGGCTTGCACGGCTTGCGCCGTTTGCTGCAAGTCGCGAATCACAGGCACATTCGCCCTGACCTGCATCCAGTGCATAAAATTCAACACGCGTTCATCGATAATGGTCTCGGCCTGAACCACAGCCGCCAAGCGCGCTTCAGTGCCATTTTGAACCACTGCACCCAAATCGTCTACCGAGTAAAGGTACACATCATCAAGGCGTGCGACTTCGGGTTCGATATCGCGCGGCACCGCCAAATCGACCATCACGATAGGTTTGCGCTTGCGCTGGCGCGTCGCCCGTTCAACCATTCCTAACCCCAAAATAGGCAAGGTACTGGCCGTACAGGACACCACCACATCAAATTCAGCCAAGCGCTCTGGTAAGTCGGCAAAGCGCATGGTGGTAGTGCCAGAAAACTGTTTAGCGAGCGACTCAGCGCGCTCAATTGTACGGTTGGCCACTACGATCGACGCAGGCCCACGCGCTGCAAAATGGGTCGCGCATAGCTCGATCATCTCGCCAGCCCCAATAAACAGCACTTTCGAACTACGCAAATCACCAAACACGCGCTCGGTGAGTCGAACCGCCGCCGCCGCCAAAGAAACCGATTGCGCACCAATCGCGGTTGTGGAGCGAACCTCTTTGGCCACCGAAAAGGTACGTTGAAATAATTGATGCAGTAACGTGCCCAAAGCACCCGCCTCATCGGCGGCACGCACCGCGTCTTTCATCTGTCCCAAAATCTGAGGCTCGCCCAACACCATCGAATCCAAACCGCTTGCCACGCGAAACGCATGCCTCACCGCATCGCCGCGATCATGCAGATAAACGTGGGGCCTTAAATCGCCTGCGTCAAGCTTGTTGTAGTCTGCCAGCCAATCGGGCAAGCGTTCTGCCACCTGAGGCTCAGCGGCACAATAAAGCTCAGTGCGATTACAGGTTGAGAGGATTGCGGCCTCTTTAACTGCGCCGCCAAAGGCCTCGCGCAACGCGGTTAGTGCCGGACGCACCAAGTCTTCAGGCAACGAAACGCGCTCGCGCACCGCAATGGGTGCAGAGACGTGGTTTAACCCTAAAGCGAGTACGTTGACTAACATAGATGACGGTAAAAACTCAAGATCACGGTGTTGCATTATAAAGCCGTATCTACCGCCCATAGAGACTAAGGGCGTAAAACCCCTTTTTGGTGTATCATTTCGCCCTTCAGATGGCCTGGTAGCTCAGTCGGTAGAGCAGAGGATTGAAAATCCTTGTGTCGGTGGTTCGATTCCGCCCCGGGCCACCAAACTCAAATAATGCCCTGCTTTGTGCGGGGCATTATCTATTGGTCTGGCGGATGAGATATTCATTTGACAAGGCGTACGCTTTTACGTACGATATTGAAAAGGAGTGAAATCATGACCACATTAACCGCAAGCGAAGCTCGAGCAGGTCTCTATCGTTTGATTGATCAGACGGCTGAGACACACAAGCCAGTTGTCATTTCTGGTAAGCGGACAAATGCTGTTTTAGTTTCTGAAGAAGACTGGAGCGCTATCCAAGAAACCTTATATCTATTAGCAGTTCCAGGGATGCGTGAGTCGATTAAAGACGCTATGGCCGAGCCTATTGGCAAAAGTAAAAAGGCATTGAAGTGGTGATTTGGAATTTAGCTTATTCAAAATACGCCATTAAGGACGCTAAAAAACTATCTGCCTCGGGCCTTAAAGATAAAGCCCAGACTTTATTGGACATTTTAGAAGTAGACCCTCTCCAAAATCCGCCGCCTTATGAGAAGTTAGTTGGTGATCTAAAAGGGGCTTACTCCCGCAGAATTAATATTCAACATCGCTTGGTTTATGAAATCTTTCGTAAAGAAAAGACCGTTCGCATCTTAAGGATGTGGACTCACTACGAATAAAGTAGGCATTAGTCTAAGTGCGGATCTAGGCATCCTAGGCCCTGGTCGATTCCGCCCCGGGCCACCATCTGAAACTGGTCCGTTCTGGACACATGGTTTACAGTTTTTACCGGTCACATAGTTAACACTTTGGGGCCGAATGTCCAGATCCTCCAGCTAAACGCCGGATGATCGCAGATACCAGGGTGGAAACTATTGGAAGCTGTTTACCCCCAGAATCTGGAAAGTTTTGCACGCTGCTTTACATCAGTCCCGTTAATCTTTAAACTGCCGAAAAAGCGAAGGCGGCATAGATTTCACACAGCGGCGCCTGTTCCGCGAATTTCAACATCGAACAGGACATCACCGGGAGGGAATTTGATGCATTTGAAAAGTTTGATTGCCGGGGGAGCGCTGGCTTTCGCCGCTGCTGGCGCGTTTGCGCAGGATTATCCCAATCGCCCCGTGACCGTCATTGTGCCGTTCGTGGCAGGTGGGCCAAGCCATGTGCTTGCGCGCATTTATGGCGAGTTTTTCGCCCGCACGCTGGGTCAGCAGTTCGTGATCGAGCACGAGGTTGGCGCTGGCGGAGCAAACGGCGCCCTGCGCGCCGCGCGCTCCAAGCCCGATGGCTATACGGTGTTAGTCGATCCCGTCGCGTCGCATGTGTCGAGCCCGATGCTTCATTCCCACGCCAGCTACGATCCGATCAAGAGCTTCATCCCGATTGGCACGCTTGCTTACTCGCCGCATTACGTGGTCGTGCGCAAGAACTTCCCGGCAAAAGACCTGAAGTCGCTCATCGAATACGCCAAGGCCAACCCGACCAAGATCAACTATGGCTCTGCAGGCGAAGGCTCGGAGAACCATCTGGCTTGCGTTCTCTTCGGTCACCAGGCCGGGGTGCAGATCACCCACGTGCCGTATAGCGGCTGGGAGCCTGCGCTGAACGCTCTGGTCGCGGGCACGCTCGACATGATGTGCAATCAGGGCCTCAACATGATTCGGCAGGCGAAGGCTGGCACCGTGAACGTGCTCGCCATTGCGCAGAAGACGCGCTTCCCCGGCTTGCCCAATGTGCCGACCACCGCAGAGGCGGGGCTGCCGAGCTTTGAAACTAAGGCCGCCATGGCGATGTACGCCGTTGCGGGAACACCGGAGCCTATCGTTGAGAAGCTCGTAGATACGTTGGTTGCGGCCCTCAAGGATGAGGGCGTGCGCAAGCGCATTCAGGATCTTGGGTTTGAACTGCCCAGTCACCATCAGGCCACGCCGGCCGGCCTCGATGTGCTCGAAAAGTTGGAACTCGACCACTGGTCCGACATCATCAAGAAGCCCGAGGCAGTGAAGCTGCGCGACGAGCTGATGGTGCTGGAGAAGGGTAGCTGGGACTTCATGAGGAACAACAACGCCGACGGCATGCGCAACTATCTCTCCGACGATGCCCTGTTGATCCTCGGCGACGGGTCGCGCTTAAACAAGCGTGAGATGCTGGAGTTCATGAAGGACTTTGTGCTCACCGATATCAAGATCGAACCGACCTACGCGCTGCGCATGCTCACCGCCGACGTCGCCAACCTGATCTATCGCGCCAGCTACACGAGGACGTTAAAGGGCGGCAAGCCCGAGACGTTCTCGGTTAGCTTCTCCAGCGTCTATGTCCGTCGCGACGGGAAGTGGTGGAGCGTGTTCTATCAGGAGACGCCGATCAAATGATCCGTGTGTAATCGCCGGAGACAAACTCCCTCACTGAAGTGGCCAGAAAGTTTGGTTGCGCCGGTACGAAAATACATCGGCAGATAGCTCCGCCAAGTAGCAAAGAAACCCCTGCGTCCGCGCTGGGGTTTTGCTTTTGTGGGCTTGTAACTGGCGGCTTAGTGCTGAACACATGACCGACAGGTTGGCGCCGTCCTTTTGACCGTACGAAACCCGTAGAAGCAAGCCACATCAACGTTGATTCAAAAGGCAGGATGGTTACAAATTGAAACAGACAGTCGGCTAAAAATCATTCAGAATTGAAAGTCGATTCAGGAGCCCAAGCCATGTCACTACAACTGCCTAATGCCCGCAATACTTTACCAGAGCCCAAGCCTTACAACCGTGAGGCTAACGATGATAACGCTCACAACTCAAATAGCTTTCAGCTTCAGCAAGATCGCGCATGGCTGCGTGAGCAATTGCTAGCTGGCCTAAATTCACCGCTCTGCGATCCAATTACACCCGCTTTCTTTGAACGGCTGCGGGCTCGCGCCAGAGGAGAGTTTTGAAATGGGCGCAAGATCTATCGTGCCGCACCGTCATGCAATTGATGACGCACTCGATGCCGTGGATTACTACCGAGAGTACGCTGGAACCCCCATTGCGGAGAGTTTTTCCTTAGCCGTCGATGAAGCGTTAGAGCAGGTGGGCCAACATCCGAACATTGGATCGCCGCGCACAGCAATTGAGTTGGACATCGAAGGCATCAAATCTTGGTCTTTGAAACGATTCCCACACCAGATCTACTATAAGGTGTTCATTGATCACATAGAGCTCTGCCGAGTCCTCCATCCCAAGCGAGACATCACCCAAGCAATGCTATCTCGACAAAGGTTTCAATAAGGATCGAGCATCCTCAGGCCCTGGTCCACTCCGCCCCGGGCCACCATCTGAAACTGAAAAAACCCCTGCCATCGCGCTGGGGTTTCGGCTTTTGTGGGTTTATTTTTACTCAGTTTTGTACCAAACACATTGCTTACAGGTTGAAGACGTCCTTTTGAACGGACGAAACCTCGAGCGTCCGGTTACGGGACGGTTAGCATTG
>CAMBZR010000002.1:0-92890 GCA_945872285.1 Bordetella parapertussis
GCCGATTGCGCCCGTCTGATTCAAGAAACCCTGAAGGCCTATGGCCGCATTGATATCCTGATCAACAATGCCGGCACTTCGGCAACCGGTGAGTTTGAGTCGGTCACCGATCAGGCGTGGCAGTCTGACTTTGATTTGAAACTGTTTGCCGCGATTCGCTTGTCTCGCTTAGCAATCCCAGAAATGCGCAAAAACAAATGGGGCCGCATTATTAACGTCACCAACATTGGTGCCAAACAGCCAAAAGCCAAGTCGATGCCAACCACGGTTACCCGTGCAGCGGGCTTGGCCATGACAAAGGCTTTGTCAAAAGAATTTGCGGCTGACAACATTTTGGTCAACAGTGTTTGTATCGGTTTGATTCGCGCCGGTCAGCACGAGCGCAAAGCGGCTAAAGCCGGCATCCCCGTTGAGCAGCTGTATGAAGCGCAAGGTAAAGAAGTGCCCTTGGGTCGTGTCGGCCGCGCTGAAGAAGTTGCCAATGTCGTGGCCTTCTTTTCGTCTGAAGCCTCAAGCTATGTCACGGGTAGCAGTGTAAATCTTGATGGCGGTACGTCAGCAGTGATGTAATTTTTATTTGAGCCTTGCTCACGCGATGAACATAACCCAAGGTCGAGTTCATCGCGACGTCACCTCAAACAGTATCGATACCCGAATCCACTGTTTGACGATTTTTCCGCCTAAATGACCCCGAGCCAGGAACACGTGTACCGTATCGGGTCTAACTCTACAAGCATCACTCAAAATCAATATTCGGAGCACAAAGCATGTCATCTCTTCACTCTACCGTTAAAGCCATGGTGTTCGATACGTTTGGGTCAGTTGTCGACTGGCGCGGCAGTATCGTGCGTGACCTCACCCGCTGGGGTAACGAAAACGGCTTTCATGCTGACTGGACTGTATTTGCCGAACAATGGCGCAGTATGTATCAACCCTCAATGGAAGCCTGCCGCAGTGGTAAGCGCGAATTCACTGTGCTAGATGTGTTGCACCGCGAATCGCTTGACGTCTTGATTGATCAGTATGGTCTAAGCAGAATGACCGAGGCCCAACGCGAGCACGTTAATAAAGTGTGGCATCGCTTAGATGGTTGGCCAGATTCAGTGGGTGGCTTGGCGCGTTTAAAAAGCAAGTACATCATTGCCCCCCTTTCAAACGGCAATATCTCGCTGCTGACTGACATCGCTAAATACACGGGTCTGCCTTGGGATTTGAATCTATCCACCGAAGTGTTTCGCTGCTACAAGCCGCAGCCCGAGTCGTATCTTGGCGTGTGCCACGCGCTGCGCTTAGATCCCTCTGAAGTGATGATGTGTGCAGCACACAATAACGATCTGCTGGCCGCTAAAAACTGTGGTCTGAAAACTGCGTTTTGGCCGCGGCCAACTGAGTATGGCCCAACGCAAACAGACAACCTGGTTGCGACCGAGGCATGGGATGTGGTGGCGAAAGATATTCGGGATCTAGCTACGCAAATGGGGGTTTAATGAAAAATATTACTTAGCCAAGTAAGGCTCGCTCAGCCGCCGCCCCACAAAGTAACTGGCGACCATGATGGCAACGATAAGCCCCCCGAACCAGATCTCTTTGCCCGAACGCCACTCGTCAAAGCTTGGACTCATTTCACCCAAAATACTCAAGGCGGCGAACAAGATACTCACGCCCGAGACCGCAAGCGCCATCACCCTCGAGGCAACTCGCGCCGCGCGATCAGACCGTTTGATCAGCTTCGCAATGAATAATCCATTGATGCCATCGGTGATTAGCATCCCAACCACAAAGAGCAGCGCGAAAATCACCGCAACGTGCCAAGCCTGATATTTACTGGCCAGAACTGCAAACAAAGAGGCTTGACTCAGCGTGTCAAAAGACAGTGCAAACACGGCACCCACAGCAAGCATGGCACCCGCATGACTCACGTTCAGCATGCGTGCAAAAAAACTTTGGCGCCAGCCTTTGAGTTGCACCGCTTCGTGTGCGGGCGTATGCAGAACGCTCAACAGATTTAAGACCGCAAGCCCAAGCAAAATAGTGATTGACACCCACGTGCCAAACTTATCGAGCCAAACTGGAAAATCGAATGTTTGCGCCAAGCTTGCCGCATAGATTGAAAGCGGCACGATCACAAAACCATGACCTAGCGAAAAAAGCAGTCCAGCCATTTTGGCAAGCACTGGTCGCTCGCTACTGTTGTAGCGAGTCAAACCATCGATCGCTGCCAGGTGGTCAGGATCAAAGCCGTGACGAATGCCAAGCATCAGCACAACGAGCGCCACACCGATCAGATCTTCTGGAAATTGCTCCGTATTCATCAAAGATTCACTTACTGCCGCTTAAATTGAATTGGCACCAGCACTGAAGCGACCACGTTATCGTTGCCGCGCTTGGCGGGCACAAAACGCCACTGGCGCACCGCTTGCAATCCAGCCTCGTCCAAGCGCTCAAATCCGCTTGAGTTGCGTATCTCGACACTGAGCGGCGTGCCCTCGGCGCTCACTCGTACCAGCAACAGCACGGTGCCTTCTTCTTTCAGACGGCGCGACTGCGAAGGGTAAGCGGGTGCTGGGTTATGCAAATAGTCAGCGTCAAAACGTGCTGCCGTCAGAGCGGGCTCTGTGCCTGTGCCCGTTTGAGCGCTGCCACTCGCGTTACCGGTCAGACCCATATTGCTTGTTGAGACCGAATTAGCCGTTGCAGTCGCCCCCCCATTGGGTGCCGTCACCTTGGCAGCAGATCTAGGCCGCGCGGATGCGTCAAGATCGGGCGTTGGACGCACTGTCGCTGCCGCTGGTGCTTTAGGTGGTGTGAGTGTTGAAACCGATGTAGTCGGTGTAGTCGGTGTAGTCGGTGTAGTCGGTGTAGTCGGTGCGGTCACTGCGATCGGCGCGGTATAGGATGTCTGAGTAGGTTGCGCTTGTGACTCAGGCAACTGTTCGGGTGCGAGCTCGGGTGCGACCTGCGACTCGGGTGCGGGGGGCACAAGCTGAGAAAGTGCGATGTCTATCTGTTGAGGCTGTGCAAGTTCAAGCGCGGGCGCAACGGCTGCCGGCAACAGCTCTGATGCTAGCCCTGCAGCATCCACGTCAGGTGTTGAACGCTCTTGCGCTGGCACCTCTGGCGAGGCCGGCACATCACCCCCAAGATCTTCGAGACTCAAAATCGAAACTTCGATCGGAGCGGGCGACCACGTCCAGCTCAGTAAGGCAGCGATAACCGCGCCGTGCACGGCAACAACAACGACCAGTCGCAACAGCGAAGCCGCGCGCTCTGAGCGAAGCCACGATTTTTTTTCAATCGCAACGATCGTGTTTGGCACAACAGGGCTTAGTCTTTCGCTTCGCGCCAGACCTCTGGCACAAAAGTGATTTGACCTTGATCATTTGAGATGAAAATTTCACCGTCCTGAATGTTGGCGTGCAAGATCATGCTGCGCTGTGTCTGTGCGGCTAACTCGCGAGTATCCTCTGAAGGCAAACACACCACCCTTAAGTTACGCGCGCGCTCGAGCTTGTTGCGAATGCCATCCCACCAAATCTTGCTGTTCTGGCCGCTATAACAATAAATCACGACTTGTTTGGCGCGACCACAGGCTTTTAAGATGCGCCGCTCGTCAGGCTGGCCAACCTCAATCCAGAGCTCAATCGAGCCAGTCAGGTCTTTAAGCCAAATATCGGGTTCGTCGGCGTCGCTCAAGCCTTTAGTAAAGGCCAAGTCTTCGTGCGTATGCAGCGCGAACGCCAGCACGCGCACCATCAGGCGCTCTTCGGTTTCGGAGGGGTGCCGGGCAAGTGTCAGGGCGTGACTGCCGTAATAATGGCGATCAGCGTCGGCCACGTTCAGCTCAGCTTTATAGATGGTTGCGCGTAAGGCCATAAATCTCGTGTGTACTGTGCGAAGTCAAGAAGTGGATTATCCTTGATTATCTGACTGAGAGCCTTTTTTAATGACAAACCCCCATATTGCCGCCATTGCCCAGACCCTTTTGGCGGCCCGCCATGGCCGACAACCCGCCGACCCCGCCCAACACGTCGATCAACTGCAATCCACCGACGAGGCCTACGCTGTTCAAGAACTGGTGCGCAAAGAGTTAGCCCCTGAGCAAGCCGCCGTGGGTCGTTACTGGAAATCAGGCGCCTCTTCGCGCGATGTCAGCTTATTGTCTAGCGCCCTTCTTGACACGGGCGTCTGGACTAGCCCAGCTCAAGCACGCGACTGGCCTTTCAATATGCGTTTGATCGAGATCGAAATTGCTCTCAAAATCAATCGGGTAGTGTCGCCCGTAGAGGCCGCATCGCTGACGCACGAACAAGCGCACGCCTTGATTGGCGCCATGGCGGTCACCATCGAAGTGGTTGACTCACGTTGGCAACAAACCGAGCAGCTACAACCTCTGCTCAAGCTAGCAGACATGCAAACCCATGGCGCCCTGGTGGTTGGTAGCTGGATGCCCTACAGCGCGCAAGAAGTCGAACGCGACTGGACGCGCCAGCGTTGTACGGTCAAGATCGGTCAGGCACCCGCCCAAGAATTTGTCGGTACCCATTCTATGCAAGACCCCCGTTGGCTGGTACCGCTTTGGCTGCGCCACGTCACCGCTGGCGGCGCTTCAATCCCGGCAGGTACGGTTGTGACGACTGGCAGTTGGTGTGGGATGCCTGCTGCTCAGCCTGGTGATTTGGTGGTGGCAAGCTTTGACGGCGTTGGTATGACCTCGGTGCAGTTTTAATCGGTTAAATTTGCGTGATCAGCACAAACCATAGGCCGAGGCATTAGTAACCTTGGCTGAACAGTTCCCTTCGGAGACCGCTATGCTCAAAGCCTTGATACGCGTAGTTTTTACTGCAGTTGCGTTTTTTTCTATTGCACAAGCAAGCTACGCCCAGACGTTTCCTGATCGGGCGATTCGTTGGATTGTGCCGTGGCCACCTGGTGGTGGTGGCGATGTGATTGCACGTTTGCTTGGAAACCCTGTTGCGGACGCGCTAGGCAAACCGGTGATCATTGAGAACCGCGCTGGGGCCGCAGGTAACATTGGCGCCTTGGCCGTTGCGCGCGCACCTGCAGACGGTTACACCATCGCGTTCGCCTATTCGGGCACGCACTCGATCAACCGGCACCTGTATAAAGAAATGCCCTTTGAAGAGAAAGACTTCACTCCGGTCATTTTTTTAGCCTCCGTACCGCAAGTGCTGGTCGTCAATAGCAACTTACCTTTCAAAACAGTCAAAGACGTGATTGCTGCGGCAAAAGCCAACCCTGGTAAGCTCACTTACGGTTCAAGTGGCAACGGTGCGATCAATCACTTGGCGGGTCAACTATTTGCCGATACGGCCGGCGTGCAGCTACAGCACATTCCTTACAAAGGCGGTGCCCCTGCAGCGACTGCCCTGATGTCGGGAGAAATTGATATGATTTTTGGTGAACCAGCCACACTGTTACCCCACATTGCGAGTGGCAAATTTAGAGCCCTTGCTGTGACGAGTGGTAGACGATCACTCACTTTGCCCGAGCTACCCACGATCGCCGAAGCAGGTGTGCCCGGCTATGCCGTCACTTCTTGGAACGGCGTGCTGGCCCCCGCTAACACTCCAGCCGCGGCCGTCAAAACGCTAAACGCAGCGTTTAACAAAGCCCTGAATGACCCCGAGATTCGCACTCGTCTTGAAAAAATGGGCTTTGAATTAATTGGGGGTGCGCCCGAACTCTTCTCGGCACTGATTGAAGCCGAAACGATCAAGTGGGGCCCAGTGATTAAGAAATCTGGGCTGCAAATTAACTAAGTCATGATTTTTATGAGCCAAAGTGGGATCACCGATCCCACTCAAGAGCCGCAATGGGCGCAGTGGTACGTCGAGCACCTGCGCATCATGCGCACGGTCGACGGCATCATGTCAGCCAAGCGCTTTCAAACGGCCTCGCCCAACTGGCCCCCCTCACTTGCGATGTATTCGATTCGCTCGCCTGAAGTCTTTGTCGACCCGTACTATCAGAAAATTCGGGGCATGGGGCCTTGGCTGAGTTTGATAGACAAACGCTTTTACCAGCGTAATCTTTTCGAAGGCGTAGAACAGGCAAGCATCATGGCGCCCGAGGTGCCTGCAGGCTGTGCCCTAGTTGTGACCGATCAGGCGCAGCCTACGCTTGGTCATCAAGAGCCAGCGTTTGAAGGCGTTACGTTTACTTGGTTGCGCGCAGTTGGCCTAGATCAGTCAACGCCTTACCGAGGGATCAGTGTGATACCTCACGCGCGAGCACTCGGTCTGCCAACGCGCGCTGACGTTGCGCTGTATGCATCGGCGCAACCCAGCTAACGGTTACCCGCGCCAACACTTTCAAGAGTCATGACTTTGAACCTTAAGCCTAAACCACGCAAGACTTTGATCGCTGGTGCCACCGGTCAAATCGGCTCAAGCGTTGGCATGCATCTAATGGGGCTAGGTGATTGGGGGCCGTTGGGCCTCGCACGTACGCCTGACCCACAGGCTCCCTACCCGATGCTTGCGGTTGACCTGACCGATGCGAACGACTGCCAACAGAAGCTAGCCCAGCTGCAGGGCATCACGCACGTGTTGTATGCAGCGCGCTTTGATCATTTTGGCGGCGAGCTTGAATCCAAAGACACGAACGTGGCGATGCTAAGAAACTTGCTGGATGCGCTCGAACACAATTCAAACGATCTGCAGCATATTCACCTCGTGCATGGCACCAAGTACTATGGCCATACGGTGAAAGAGCGCCGGACGCCGTATCGCGAAGATGACGCCTGCGGCAACTACAAGAGCTTTTATTTTGAACAGCAACAACTGGTTGAACAACGCCAGCGTGGGCAAAACTGGTCTTGGTCGATTTCGCGCCCCCATGCGTTTTGCAACTATCGCACCGATGAAGCGCGCAACATGCTGTTGGTCTTGGGGTTATATGCCTCGATCTTGCGTGAGCTCGGCGAGCCCTTACATTTTCCAGGCACACCTCGCAGCTTTGAAGTGAAAACACAATTTTCGTGGCTACCAACACTCGCACGCTCAGCGGTTTGGATGATGACTGCACCTCAATGTGCCAACCAAGCCTATAACATCGTCAACGGTGACCCGATGAGTTGGTCTGAGCTTTGGCCTATCTTTGCACAATACTTCAAGATGGAAGTCGGTCAGCCGAATTCAGGTACCTTTGCCAAGTTTGCCTTTGACAAAGATGCTCTATGGCAAGCGATGATCAAAAAATACGATTTGAAAAAAACTGACTTGCAAACAGTTGCGCAATGGCCGTATGGTGACTATGTATTGTCGCTGCAGTGGGATGTCGTGTCTGACATGGCTAAAGCGCAACGAGATGGTTTTACTGAAACGATCAACACGCCAAAGATGTTCACGGGTGGTTTTGATTATTTTCGCGAACACAAAATAATCCCTTAACAGGGTGGAGCAAAAGCTGTGTCAGCAACAACGCATACTGATGTCTTAATTATTGGCGGTGGTGGTACCGGGCTAGCGGCTGCGATCGAGGCGGCAGAACTCGGGCGCCACGTGATCTTGCTTGAAAAAAATTCTGACACCGGTGGTTCAACCTCGTGGTCAGTCGGCTCGATTACTGCCACGGGCACCCCTCATCAACGCAAAGCCAACATACAAGACAGCACGGACGCGCATTTTGAAGATATGGAAAAGCACGCCGGCGCACTCGCACCACGTGACAACCTTGCGTTACGCCGTATCTTGGTCGACAACACCGCCGACATGATCGACTGGTTGATGAAACTCGGCGTCGTGTTTGTCGGCCCCGAAGAAGAGCCACCCCATCGTGTCGCACGCATGCACAATGTAGTGCCTAACTCGCGGTCGTTTGCCTACCATCTGACGCGCCGCTGTCGCATCCTCGGGGTCGACCTGCGTCTGAACACGGCGACGCAACGCATTGTGCTTGAGGGCGAGCGCGCCGTGGGCGTTGAAGCCACTTTGCCAGATGGCACATTACATACCTTCATTGCGCGTCGTGGCGTAGTACTCGCCAGCGGTGACTACAGCGCGGCGGCTGACTTAAAAGCCCAGCTGGCCAACCCAGAGGTTGCCCTGGTCGATGCTATCAATACCACGGCCACAGGCGACGGTCATCGCATGGCGATGGCGCTAGGCGCCTCTGTGATCAATGGCGATATTGTGCGTGGCCCGATCATGCGATTTTTAGCGCCAACCCGTGCCAATCTGCTGCAACGCTTACCACCCACCAAAATCATTGCGCAGTTGATTGCCTGGTCAGCAACGTGGTTGCCTCAGTGGATTTTGCGTCCTTTCTTGATGAGCTTTTTAACGACCGCAGTCAGCCCTTCCACAGACCTCTATCGCGAAGGTGGTGTGTTGATCAATAAAGACGGTAAGCGCTTTACCAACGAACTCGATAAGCCAAATAAAGACATGGCAAAGCAGCCTGAGCGGATTGGCTGGATTGTCATGGATAGCGTGGTCGCCAAAAAGTTTTCGGCTTGGCCGTATTACATCTCGACCGCACCCGGCGTAGCCTATGCCTACATTGACGATTACCGGCGCAACCGGCCAGACATCTTTCATTGCGCGCCAACGCTCGAAGAACTAGCGGCGAGCATGGGGGTCGCTGGGCAGGCGCTGTTTGAAACGATCGCGCATTACAACCAACACGACCGCGGCACTCGCCCCGCCATTACGCAAGGTCCGTTTTATGCGCTGGGCCCCATTAAAAGCTACGTCGTCTTTACCGATGGTGGGTTAAAGATCACCGACAAACTTGAAGTGCTGCGCACCGACGGGCAGGTGATCCCCGGTCTGTATGCCGCCGGTTCGACGGGGCAAGGCGGCCTGTTACTTGAAGGTCATGGCCACCACTTAGGCTGGGCGTTTATTTCAGGTCGTATCGCCGGGCGAGCTGCAGCACATTTTTCAGGCTAAATCGCTTACTGATCATCCTTAATATCAGCGGCCTTAACAACCTGCGCCCACTTCGCCATATCAGCTCGCACAAAAGCAGCGAACTCTTTTTCGGTTGTGATGGTTGGGACCAGGCCCTGCTTTGACAAATCAGCGATCATTTCTGGCCGGCTTAACACCTCAAGCGCCGCCAAATGCAACGCATTGCGCGCCTGCTCTGGCGTGCCTGCCGGAGCCATCAACCCATACCAATAATCCATATCAAACCCAGGGATACCCGCCTCAATAAACGTGGGCACCTCAGGCATCGCCGACGAGCGCTGCTTGCCGGTCAATGCAATCGCTTTGAGTTGGCCCGAGCGCACGATACCAGCCACCGCTGGCAAGGGGGCAAACATGACCATGTCACGCTGCTGGCCCAGCATGTCGGCCGCTACCGCGCCCGTTCCCTTGTAGGGCACATGCGTCAGTTTAATTTTGGTCTCAAAAATAAACAGCTCGGCCGCCATATGCGCACCCGAACCAGTACCCGCGGAACCAAAATTAATTTTCCCTGGATTTTCTTTCGCCAACCTAACAAGGTCTGAGGCCACCTTGATCTGTGACGAAGGATGCACCACCAGCACCATGGGCGCCGCCGCCAAGGCTGTGAGAGCCACAAAATCACGCTCAACACTATAGGCAAGCTTTGGATAGATACTTGGATTAATACCAATTTCAGAAACCGAGCCCACCAATAACGTCTTGCCATCGGGGTTCGCACGGGCAACGAACTGCGCACCAATCGCCCCCGCAGCCCCAGGGCGATTTTCGATCACAGCAGTCACGCCGAGCTTATCAGCCACCTTGGGCATCACCATACGAGTCAGCACGTCTGTGCCTCCGCCAGGCGCAAAGGGGATCACGACGTTAATGGGTTTATCGCTATTAGCTTGGGCGTGCGTCAAAGACAAAGCGCCAAGCGAAGCCACAACCAGCAAGGCAAATACGCCCTTAAGACCGAGTTTTAGGCAAAATAACATTAACGTCTCCGATTATTGCGACCCAGGGCCGGACTGTTTAGCCAAGAATCGATTCGTTATGATTGAACTGAATATTAACGAGGATCTGACCTGGGCGCGAGTGATTTGGGCTCTCTTTGTTAATCTCTAGGCTATGCGTCGGCTTGGCCGACTTCACCTCAGGATAATGTCCGCAATGACTCTGCCTTATCAACACTTGCCACACGTACAGGCCGCTCAAGGGTTCTCGCATTTTGAGGGGATTCAAGTGTTGGACCTGAGCACCTCAGTTGCCGGCCCTTATGCCACACAACTACTGGGAGATTTTGGTGCCACCGTGCTCAAAATCGAAAAGCCGGGCACCGGAGACGACGCTCGCCAATGGGGCCCACCTTTTTTAAATGGCGCCTCACTTTGGTTTTTAAGCGTCAACCGCAACAAACATAGTATGGCGCTCGATATCAGCAAGCCCGAGGGTCTGGAGGTCTTAATGTCTTTGCTCGAGACCACTGACGTACTGGTACTGAATATGACACCGCGCGTTCAAGACAAGCTAGGCTTAAGTTTTGCAAAACTACAAGAGCGGTTTCCGCGCTTAATCCATGCCAGCCTAACTGGCTTTGGTTTAACCGGCGCTCGCAGCGACCACCCCTGCTACGACCTGATTGCCGAAGGCTATTCGGGGATCATGGATTTAACCGGCGAAAGCGAGAGCGATCCTCAAAAGGTAGGTACACCTGCCGCCGATATGCTGGCGGGACAAGACCTAGCCATGGCAGTGATGGCCGCCATCCATGGCCGCACCCGCACGGGAAAAGGTTCTAGTGTTGACGTTTCGATGCTCGCTACCATGACGCGCTTTACTGCACCGCGCGTGGTTGCCTACCTAGGCTCTGACGAGGTGCCACGGCGTTCTGGCGGCAAAGATTCGGTCATCGCGATTTATCAGGTGTTTGATACCGCTGATGCGCAGTTGTCGCTTGGTCTAGGTAATGATGCCATCTGGACACGCTTTTGGCAGGCCGTGGGAGACCCAGCTTTTGCCCAAAAGCCAGAATATGCTGGTAACGCGGGGCGTCGCACGCATCGACCCGCCATCGTGGCGCACATCGCGCAGGTGCTCGCCACCCGACCTCGGGATGAATGGTTGGCGCTCTTTGCCAAAAATCGGATCCCAGCAGGCCCGATTAATCGGGTTGATGAAGTCACCAAAGATCAAGAGCTTTTAGCTAAAGAATTTTTTTATAAGAGCGCTTCTGGTTACGGTGACATTCCCCAGGTCGGCTTAGGCATCACCATCGATGGTCAGCACCACGTGCACCGTCAGGCGCCCCCCACCTTAGGCCAAGACACGCAAGCCGTGCTGCGCGAACGACTAAATCTGAGCCCAGAGCAGATCAGGGCGCTGCAACAGGCCAAAATTGTGAACGAGTCGTAACGATGCTCGCGACGCCAAGTCTGGTGTGTGTCTGACCAAAAAACAACCAGTTATTGTCTATATACAATGCCTGTTGTACAGCACGAGTAAACTGCTAAAAACAGAATAACTGATCTACAAAGAGACACCCTATGACATTCGATGAAATTATTTACGAAGAAGACGGCCCCATTGGCACGATCACAATCAATCGCCCCGAAGATGGCAACATGTTCACCCCGAAAATGTGTCACGAAATTCGTGACTGTATAAACGAGATACGTCGTGAAACCAGAACGCGTGTCCTTGTATTAACTGGCGCTGGCGATCGCTTCTTTTGTATTGGCGGGCGCAAAGAAGGGATGCAAGACACCCAACTCTATGCGGGCGTCTTACCCACGCTCGAGATGTATGAAAGCATCGACCGTCTGCAAAAACCCGTGATCGCCTCAGTCAACGGCTTTGCTGTGGGCGGGGGCAACGTACTGCAAATGGTATGCGATCTGACAATTGCTTCCGATACTGCAACCTTCAGGCAAGTCGGTCCAATGATGGGCAGCTTTGACGCGGGCTACGGCACGTGGTACCTCGAAGATTTGGTCGGTAAAAAACGCGCAAAAGAAATGTGGTTTTCGAACCCAAAAATCCCCGCCAAACAAGCGCTCGAGATGGGCTTGATCAACCGGATTGTGCCTGCCGCTGAATTGCGCGCCGAGACCCGCAAGTGGGCGCTCGAGATTGCCGATCGCGGCTCGTTTGCTCTAGCTTCGGTCAAGGCCGCGTTTAACGCGCGTCACGGCGGCGTGGGCGGCTTGTCGCGCATGGCGCATGATTTACTGCTGCGCGGCTATCTGGATACCAAAGAGCACGATGAACTTTCAGCGTCGTTTGCTGAACGTCGTAAACCTGATTCGTCTACCTTTGGTCACTAGGATCCCTACCTTAACCACTCGACTCTCGTATTTAGCCAGTAAGCTTTCTATACACCGCGTTTAGGTTTTCGAACATGATGTTGACTCTGCACGATCCACAAAAAACCAGCGAAAACTACGCCTCAGGCGCTTGGCATGCCGACACGATGTTCGGCTTGCTGCAGCAGCACGCACACGCTCGCCCAAACGGTGTTGCCCTGCGCGATTTGTTCACGACGCTGACCTGGTCACAAGTCTTACAGGCCGTTGAACAGCTTGCATTAAACCTGCATCAAGCGGGCTTAAGCGCTGGTGACCGTATCGCGATCTGGTTGCCTAGCCGTGTTGAAAGCGTGATTGTGTTTATGGCCTGTTCGCGCAACGGCTACGTATGCTGCCCGTCACTTCACCAAAGCTACACCTCGGGCGAAATCATTACTCTGCTTAAGCGCATTCGTTGCAAAGCATTTTTCACAACGCTTGGCTATGGCTCTGACGCAGCAACTCAACCGATCCAGGCGTTGCTTGGCGAAGTGCCCACGTTAATTCGAACCTGTTTGTATGGCGCAACCTTTGCTGACCCCACGCAATCGATTGAACATCAGACGATTGAACAGCAGGTGACTGAGATTCCGACACATGCGGATACAGCTCCAACACTTGGCCTACCCCCTGCTGCCACCAACCCCGACAAGATTGTTTACCTAGCCTTCACCTCAGGTACAACTGGTTTACCCAAAGGTGTGATGCACAGCGACAACACCTTGTTGGCTAACGGCCGCATGATGGTACGTGACTGGCATCACGATCAAAACTCTATTCTTGTCGCGCTCAGCCCTTTAAGCCATCACATTGGTACGGTTTCCATCGAGCAATGGCTTGCTGCGGGCTTGCAACTCGTCATCCATAACTTTGCTGCCGATAAATCTGCGCTTGACTGGATCATCGAAAGTCAAGGCACCTATGTGATGGGTGTGCCGACACACGCGATAGATATTCTGGAAGATGTTCGCCGCCGCGGTCTGACAGCAATGGGTAAGGTGACGTCGTTTTATATGGCTGGCTCACCGATCCCACGTGAAGTCGCCGAACAATTCTTGCGTATTGGCGTCACGCCACAGAACGTTTATGGCATGACCGAAAACGGCTCGCATCAATACACTTTACCCACCGACCCCACCAGCACGATTGTGGCCACGTGCGGGCGAGCTGCGCAAGGCTATGAAGTGCGGATTTTTGACGCCGAGCACCCCGACCATGAAGTCGCGCAAGGTCAGGTCGGTGAAATTGGCGGGCGCGGTGGGTTGTTGATGCTTGGCTATTTTGACGATCAAACTGCCACTGAAAATTCTTTTAATCGCTCAGGCTGGTTTATGAGTGGCGATCTTGGTGTGTTTGACGAACAAGGCTGCCTGCAAATCGTTGGGCGTAAAAAAGACTTAATTATTCGTGGCGGACACAATATTCACCCCGCCCGCATTGAAGACTTGACACACAGACACCCTGATGTCGTGAAGGCCGCTGTGTTTCCGATCGCCGATGATCGCTTAGGCGAGCGCGTCTGCCTCTCGATTTTGCAGCGCGCAGGCGCCACGATTGACCCTCAACAAGTTTTGCAGCACTTGCACGAGGTCGGTTTATCAAAATACGACATGCCCGAATACTTTATTGTGATGCCCGCCTTTCCACTGACGGCCAGCGGCAAGATTTTAAAGCGCGAACTCATCGAAATGACCAAGCGCGGAGACATCAAGCCCGCGCCGGTTCGTTGGAAGGCACCGGCCTGAATCATTACCACATTGATCCAACCTTAAAGGCAGTCGAACATGGCGGTAGAACTTTCAATTGACCAGGGCTTGGCCCACCTGCATCTCAATCGCCCCAAGGCGCTCAACGCCTTAAGTTTTGGGATCTTGCAAGACCTGAACGACACGCTTGCTCAAATTGAACAAGCGATCGAGCAGCAACAAGTGCGCGGCTTGGTGATTACGGGCGCAGGCGAAAAATCTTTCTGTGCTGGGGCCGATATCCCTGAACTGCTTGGGCGAACCCTTGTGCAGCAACACGAAGGCGCACGTCTCGGGCAAGAGGTCTTTAATCGTCTTGCTGCCCTGCGCATCCCTTCTGTGGCGGTGATTCACGGTTACGCCTTTGGTGGCGGTCTTGAACTGGCGCTGTCATGCACCTTTCGTATCGCGACAGCGCGCGCCAAAATGGGCTTGCCAGAAATCAAACTCGGCTTGATCCCTGGCTACGGCGGTACACAGCGCTTACCCCGCTTGATTGGCGAAGGCCGCGCACTCGACATCATCCTGTCCGGGCGCACCGTTGAGGCGATCGAGGCTGAACGCATTGGCTTAGTCACGCGCTTAGTTGAAGAAGGCAATCCTTACACCCTTGGCACAGAATTTTTAGCGCCCTACCTCAAGCATGGCCTGTTAGCACTTGAGATGGCACGTCAAGCGATATCACGAGGCGTGCAAACAACCCTCGATCAAGGTCTAAAAATTGAGCGTGATTTATCAACGTTAATTTTTCAAACTGCTGACGCCAACGAAGGCATGACCGCGTTCGTTGAAAAGCGTCCCGCCGCATTTAAGGATCATTGATTCATCGCGACCCACTCGCGGCTCTAGACTCACTTTTATATACGATCTCTTCAGGCAAAACATGAGCACTTCAGCAAAAAAAGGCTGCATTATCGTCACCGGCGCCAGTCGTGGCATTGGCGCTGCGATCGCGCTTGGTCTTGCGCAAGCTGGCTACGCGGTCGGCTGCCTGTCACGCTCGGGCGAAACACCTCAAATCACAGGTGCCACCACAGAGCTTGCCAAACACTGGTTCAGCGCCAAGTGCGATGTCAGTCGCCCCGAACAATTGACGGCAGCCTTTGCTGATATTGCACAGCGCTCGGGCCAGCCCTTAGTTGGCCTCGTCAATAACGCCGGCATCCACTCGCAAGATCGTGTGCAAGACATTGCTGAACAAGAGTTCAAAAACGTAATGGATGTCAATGCCTACTCAGTCTTGGCAGCGAGCCAGACCATTTACCCCCACCTGCTTGAAAACAAAGGTGGCTTGATCGTCAACATTGGTTCGTTTTACGACAAGCTTGGCGTCAAACAACACCTGACCTACTGCGCCACCAAGGCCGCGGTGGGTGCAATGACGCGCTGTATGGCGGTCGAATGGGCGCCCAAAGGCATTCGAGTTTTGAACGTCGCCCCTGGCTATGTCATGACAGACTTTAACCGCGAGATGATTCAAAAAGGCCCACTTGCCGACTATTTAGCAAAGCGAATTCCCTCGGGCGTGGCCGGCGAAGCGCAAGATATTGGCAATCTCGTGACCTCTCTTTTTGTCTTAAATTCACCTTACATGACGGGCGAAACCATCTACATTGATGGCGCACACGGCATGTTGCAGTAATCGATCACGGAGTCAAAGATGAACGTATTAGAACGACTAGATGCTGCGCAGCCTTGGACGCAAGAAGAAACCATGCTGCTCGATTCAGTCAAGCAACTTGCAGCCGAAAAAATTGCCCCACGCGCGGCCCATTACGATAAGACCGCAGAGTTTCCTTGGGACAACGTTAAAGAGATCAACAATCTGGGCTTGAACGCCATGTTCATCCCCGAAGCCTATGGTGGCGCACCCTTATCATACGCATGTTATTTGGCATGTGTGCGCGAGATCAGCGAAGCCTGTGCCTCAACCGGCATTATTTGGGCCACTAACTTTCATGCCATCAAACCGTTAATGGATTTTGGCAACGAAGAACAGAAGCAACGATTACTGCCGCGAATGGCTGAAGGTGGCTTAGCGGCGCTAGTGATTACCGAACCCACCGCAGGCTCAGACGCCACGGGGATGAAAACCACCTTCACACCCGACGGTGATTCGATCATCATGAATGGCAGCAAAATCTTTATTTCGAATGGCGATGTTGCTGACCTTTATATCGTGTTTGGAAAATGGAGCGAGATCGCGGGTGATAAAGAATCGATCACCGCCGTGGTGCTTGAAAAAGGCGCCCCGGGCTTTAGCGTGACCGGCACAGAAGATAAAATGGGGACTCGTGCGTCGGGCACGGCCTCGCTCTCGTTTGATCAGGTGCGTATCCCTCGCGCAAACTTGTTATGCGTACCTGGTGACGGTTTAAAAATCTTACTCGCCTCACTGAACAAATCGCGACCTAGCGTTGCAGCACATGCATTGGGCATCGCACGCGCAGCATTTAAAGACGCAATCGCGTACATGAACGATCGCCGTCAGTCGGGCAAACGCTTGCTCGAGTTTCAAGGTTTGCAATTTAACGTGGCCGATTTAGCTGCAGAACTTGTGATGGTTGAATCATGGTTGTGGCGTGTCGCCCACCTCATCGAATCCGACGCCCCCAATGTCGGGATCGAAGCTTCGATCTTAAAATTAAAAGCGACCGATCTGGCCATGCGCATCGCCACCGATGCCGTGCAGTTTTTAGGTGGCTACGGTTATTGCAAAGACTATCGCGTCGAGCGCCTCATGCGCGATGCAAAAATTACTCAGATCTGGGAAGGCACCAATCAAATTCATCGTCAATTGATTGGACGTAGCTTTCTGAAAAAGGAAAAACGATGAACGCCTCAAAAACTATTGGCATTGTCGGCTGTGGCACGATGGGCACAGGCATTGCAATCGTTGCAGCGCGCGCGGGTTTTAAAACACGTGTTTATGATCTCAAGCCCGAACCGCTTGAAAACGCACGCAAACAAGCCGCTGCATTTTTAAAAAAATCAGTCGAGCGCGGCAAACTCGCTGCTGGCGAAGACGGTCAAATCATGGCGCAATTTCTAACGACGACTGACGCAAAAGAATTTGCCGATTGCGATCTGGTGATTGAAGCTGTGTTTGAAGACCTCAAGGTCAAGCATTTGATCTTCAAGCAACTGAATGATATTTGCCCAGCGCACACGATCTTTGCCTCAAATACGTCAACCATCTCGATCACCGAGATCGCCGGTGGCTCTGGACGCGCCGATCGTTTTGTCGGCATGCACTTTTGTCTGCCTGCACAACTGATGAAGCTAGTTGAAATGTCGCCCGGCATGAACACCTCTGACGCAAGCTTTGAGGTGGCCTGGAAACTGTGCGAGGCACTTGGCCAAAAACCGGTCCGTACGCGCGATACACCCGGCTTCATCTTGAATTACTTTTTAATCCCTTTTAATAATGACGTGATCAACTTGATTGATCAAGGCGTCGCCGATGCCGTCAACATTGATTTGGCCGTCAAAACTGCGCTGGGCTATCCGCTTGGCCCCCTCGAGCTGCTTGATATGGTGGGCATGGATACCCAGCTATTGCTGTGCGACGCGATGCACGGGCTCACCAACGAGCCGCGTGCGGCTTGTCCGCCTCTGGTCAAACGTATGATCGGTGCAGGTCGACTGGGTCGCAAGACGGGTCAAGGGTTTCACACCTACGACAGCAACAAGATTTTTGGAGCCTGAGCATGAGCTATCAGATTATTCAAGCCGAAGACAGTCGCTCGTTTCCTGGGGCTCACGCATTTTTTGAGCAGGCAAGCAAAGACGGCACCGGCGTGGTGTACATCGGCGCAGATGCGGGTGAAGCCTACCAAGAGGCGCATGAACAACACATGACTGCAAGCTTTGTCGCAATCGAACTCGACAATGAATGTCTGGGCGTGCACCTTGCCGATGACGAAGGCCCCGTTAACGTAGTCGGCTTTGCACGCTTTAGATTAGGCGATGATGCCCCCACGCAACTGGTTGAACTGGTGCGCATGCCCTACACCTCTGACGCTGCATTGGCCGCAGCCAAGGCGGCGTTTGAAGGGGCGAAGTTAACAGTGGCAGTGTGCGGTGATTTTCCAGGCCGCATCCTCAATCGCTTGATTCGCCCCTACTACAACGCCGCACTGCGCCGCTTAGATGAAGGCCTGGCCTCTGCCAACGACATGGATATGACCTTGCGCTTAGGTTTAGGTTACCCAGAAGGGCCGATTGCACTCTTAAACCGCTCAGGCCTGCATCATCACTTTGAAGTCACGCAAGACTTGTACGAACAACTCGGCCAAGAGGCCTACGCGCCTGCTCGTCGGGCGCGCAATGCGTGGCTCAAACAATTTCAAGAGAACGATGATGCAACCTCTTGAAGGGGTCAAGGTACTAGACTTTAGTACCTTGTTGCCTGGCCCGATGTGTACGCTTCTACTTGCTGAAGCCGGTGCAGAAGTCATCAAGATTGAACGTAAAGACGGCGATGAAATGCGCGCGTACACGCCAAAATTTGGTACAGACAGCGTCAACTTTGCGCTGCTGAATCGCGGTAAAAAATCGATCGTCGCAGATCTGAAGTCACTAGCGACGATCAAACAGATTCAAGCCCTCATCGCGCAAGCCGACGTATTAGTCGAACAATTTCGTCCGGGGGTGATGGATCGTCTAGGGCTTGGTTACCAAGCTGTTGCAACAATCAATCCGCGCCTTGTGTATTGCTCGATTACCGGCTACGGCCAAACCGGCCCCTACGCGCAAGTGGCCGCGCACGACATGAATTACCAGGCGCAAACCGGCATGGTTGGGCTCAGTGGCGATGCCAACGGCACCCCAGGCGTGCCGCCTGTATTAACGGCCGACCTAGCCGGCGGGGCCTACCCCGCTATGATGAATATTTTGTTGGGTCTACGTAAACGCGATCGCGATGGCGTAGGCTGCCATCTTGATATCTCAATGGCCGACAACCTATTCCCGCTGATGTATTGGGGCTTAGGTAACGGCTGGGCCGCCGGCCAATGGCCGCGCGGTGGCGATGAATTGGTCACAGGCGGTAGCCCGCGCTATCAAATCTATCAAACCTCAGATCAAAAATTCTTAACGGCCGCACCCTTAGAAGACAAGTTCTGGAGTAACTTTTTAACGGTGTTGGGTGCAACTGACCTCGAGCACATCGACAACCCTGCACTGGTGAAAGCTAGTATCGCCAAAATTATCGCCCAACATCCTGTCGCCTACTGGAACGCGCGCTTTGCCGGGCAAGACACCTGCGTGTGTGAAGTCATTGGACTTGAGCAAGCGGTGCAAGATCCCCATTTTCAGGCGCGTGGCGTTTTTAGCCGAACCATCACAACCGCCTCAGGGAAAACCATACCTGCCTTACCAACTCCTATTAGCGGAGTATTCTTAAACTCGCAGCAAAAACAAAGCAGCCCTGACTTAGGCCAGCACACGCAAGAAATTTTCAAATAAGTTGAGCGTAGGGCTTTACAATCGCTACGTAAAAAAATATACATGGAGACCCCTTATGAAAAAAATCACATCGTCTTGGCTGATTGCAATCGCGGCGCTGCTTCCTGGCGTCGCAGCGAGTGCCGACCCCTGGCCAAGCAAACCCATTCGCATCGTCGTGACCTTTGCACCAGGCGGCACCTCTGACGTCATGGGTCGTGCCATCGCTCCGCCACTTTCAGCAGCCTTAGGCGTGCCAGTCGTGGTGGTGAACAAGCCAGGCGCCAATAGCGTTATCGCCACCCAAGACGTTGCGCGCTCTGCACCAGATGGCAACACCATCGGTCTGTTTATTAGCGCGCACGCCATCAACCCTTTTATCGCCAAGAGCCTTCCCTACGACTCTAAAAAGGATTTCATTCCTTTGGCGATGTTGGCGCTGATGCCCGGTTTCTTAACCGTTAACCCGACTGTTCCAGCCAACACCGTGCAAGAGTTGATCGCGCTTGCAAAAGCCAAGCCAGGTAGCCTGTCGTACGGCACGCCGGGCGGTTTGACCTCAGGTCAACTTTCGATGCAGTACCTCATCAAACTGGCAGGCGTGAATATTGTCGAGATCCCGTACAAAGGTGGGGGTCCTGCCTTAGTCGACTTGTTGGCGGGGCATATCCAGATGTTGATCAACAGCCCGACCTCAACGATTCCGCACGTTAAAAGCGGAAAGTTACGGCCATTGGCCACCACTGGTGCAACGCGCCCTCCGGCACTCAAGGATGTGCCCACCATTGCCGAATCGGGGTTCCCCGGCTTTGAACTCTATGAGTGGTATGCCTTGTTTTTGCCTGCCGGCACACCCAAAGAGATCGTGACTCGCTTGCACAAAGAAGTCATGACGGTGATGGCGTCGCCAGAGATGGTGAAGCGCATTGCGGATATCGGCGCGCAAGGCAGCAAAGATACTCCCGAACAGTTCGCCCAGTTTTTAGCGAAAGAAGACAAAGTGTGGGGCGATCTGGTGAAGGCCATCGGGATTCAGCCAGAGTAACTTGAGTACCACCTAAGCCAACGCACAACGATACGCCGTGCGTTGGGCTTCACTGCCTAAAACGCGTCCCTGCATCAACCGAGATCACATCGCCACTGATATATTTTGACATAGCGTCTGAAGCAAAAAAGACCGCAAGATTTGCAATCTCGTCAGGCGTCCCCATCCGACCATAAGGCAGGTTCGCCATAACTTTGGCGTACGCCTGTCGATCGGTATCGTTTCGGGGATGCAGCAGGCTCTCGGTGCGAGGGGTATGAATCAATCCAGGATTGATCCCAACCACGCGCACGCCATGATTGACTGTCTCTGAGCCAAACGCTTTCGTAAAAGCAATCAGTGCGGCGTTGGCAACAGACGTACCAATCGAATTCGCATTGAGTCGTTCGCCTGCGATGCCAATAATATTGATTATCACACCCGCCTTGCGCGCGATCATATGCGGATACAGCGCGCGGCTCAGCATAATGGTTGACATCACCTTGCCCTCGAAACTATCGCGAAAATCGACGGGGTCAATATTGAGCAAGCTGCCGCGCCCGATCGCACCTGCTGAATTAATCAAGATCTCGGTCTCGGGATAGGCGGCGGCTAGCGCTTCAGCCCCGCCTGGCTCTGATAAATTGACTGACTCAATCAACACCTCGACCTTGTGGGCGGCCTGAATTTGGCGGCGGGCATCTTCTAACGAGACCAAGTCACGCGCCACTAGTCTTAACAAACAGCCTTCAGCTGCCAGCGCCTTCGCAATCGCGAAACCAATTCCCTTTGAGCCGCCGGTTACCAGAGCGACTTTGCCCTTCAGTTGATAGTCCATCCCTTATCCTTATACGAGTAACACTTGCTGAACCGTGATCTAAGCTCGATAATATTCGAGAATCCGTTAGAGAGAATCTGTCAGACGATCTGATGCCAACTCAATTTCATAACAAGGCCCATCGTATGCCCCTCATTAAACTCTTTGTCATTAGCCTGCTGACCCTGTCTGCCCTGAGCACCTTCGGCACCCAAGCGCAGGTGATCGATGGCTACCCGACGCAACCTATTAAACTTGTGGTGCCGTTTCCACCAGGCGGCGCCTCTGACATCATCGCGCGCATCGTCGGGCAGCGCTTGGCTGAACACATGAAAGCCACCGTCGTGATTGAAAACAAAGCAGGTGCCAATGGCAACATCGCCGCTGAGTATGTGGTACGCTCAAAGCCTGATGGCTATACCTTGATCTACAACAGCTCATCCGTGGCGTTAAGCCCTGCGCTCTATAAGAACTTAAGCTTTGATGTGCAAAAAGATTTGGCGCCAGTGGTCCTTACTACTGTTGTCCCGATGCTGCTCAATGTCAACATCTCGGTACCCGTCACCAATTTCAAAGAATTCGTCGCACTGCTCAAAGCCAAGCCCGATTCGCTCTCGTACGGCTCGGCAGGAGTTGGCAACATTACTCACCTGGCACCCTTTTTAGTCTTAGAGCAGTTAGGCTTAATCGCGAACCACGTGCCGTATAAAGGCAGTGGCCCCGCCATGATTGGTTTAGTGGGCGGCGAAATTCAGTTTGATATGCAACCGATCTCAGTCGGCTTAGCCTATGCAAAAGAGGGGCGTGTGCGACCGCTGGCGGTGTCAACCCTGGTTCGCTCGCCGGTGCTTCCTAACGTGCCAACGCTGGACGAAAGTGGCCTGAAGGGCTTTGAGCTAGGCGCCTGGCAGGCAATCATGGTGCCTGCCAAAACACCCCCAGCGATCATTAAGCGCCTAAACACAGAGATTATGGCAGTCCTCATGAACCCCGATACCAAAGAAAAGTTGCTTTCGCAGGGCGCACAAGTCTTAGGGTCGACGCCCGAAGAGTATGGCGCCTACCTCGCGAGCGAGATCAAACGCTGGGATGCAGTCGTGAAAAGCAGTAAAACCGAGCCGCAATGACACATTGTTTAAGGGGGGGGTAAGCAGCTCCTTGTGTTGAAGTCTGAGTTTTTGTGTATCGTGGCGGTCTATGATTCACATTATCGAATTACGCTTACCCATTGATCATGCCCCCGAGGCACTGCCGACGGCAATCGTCAAGCGCCTGGGCATCTCTGCCAACGATCTTTTAAAGATCGATATCTTTAAACGAAGCTACGACGCCCGCAAAAATATTGCACTGGCGTTTACCTACATCGTTGATGTCATCGTCAAAGACGAAGCTGCTGTGCTTGAGCGCTTTGTTGACGATCCGCAGGTTCGCTTAACGCCCGATACCAGCTATCACTACGTTGCGCAGGTAACCGCTCAGACACACCGCCCAGCGCTGCGACCCGTAGTCATTGGCCTGGGGCCCTGTGGGATTTTTGCGGCCCTATTGCTTGCGCAGATGGGGCTTAAACCTCTGGTGCTAGAACGCGGCAAAGCGGTGCGCGAACGCACACAAGACACCTGGAAGCTTTGGCGTAAAAACGTCTTAAACCCTGAATCGAACGTGCAGTTTGGCGAGGGCGGTGCGGGCACGTTCTCGGATGGCAAACTTTACAGCCAAATCAAAGACCCAAAGTTTTACGGGCGCAAGGTAATTCAAGAGTTCATCAAAGCGGGTGCGCCTGCAGAGATTTTGTACGTCGCTAAGCCACACATTGGCACCTTCAGGTTAGTCGGAATCGTTGAGACCATGCGGCAAGAGATCATCGCGCTTGGCGGTGAAATTCGTTTTTCGCAGAAGGTCACTGGGTTTGATATCGAGGCACAGCAGATTCGTGGCGTGCAGCTCGAAAACTGCGAGTACATTGCCGCCGATCATGTCGTCTTGGCGCTTGGCCATAGCGCGCGCGACACCTTTGAGGCTTTGCACGAGGCGGGGGTCTATCTTGAGGCCAAGCCTTTCTCAGTCGGCTTTCGCATTGAACATCCACAATCAATGATTGATCGCGCGCGACTGGGGCCTCATGCCGGCAATCCGTTGATCGGCGCTGCCGACTACAAACTGGTGCACCACGCCAACAATGGCCGCAGTGTGTATAGCTTTTGCATGTGCCCAGGTGGCACGGTCGTGGCCGCGGCCTCAGAGCCCGGGCGCTTGGTCACCAATGGCATGAGTCAGTATTCGCGCAACGAGCGCAATGCGAACGCCGGTATTGTGGTGGGGATCACACCTGAAGATTACCCAGGCGGCCCGTTGGCCGGCATTGCGTATCAACGGGCGATTGAAGCGAAAGCGTTTGAACTGGGTGGTGGCACCTATGAAGCCCCAGGACAATTAGTAGGCGATTTTTTAATGGGACGCGCGTCCACCGCGTTTGGTAGCGTCACGCCTTCTTACAAGCCCGGCGTGCATCTCACTGACTTGGCCAGTAGCCTGCCCGCTTATGCCATTGAGGCTATTCGCGAGGCACTGCCCGCCTTTGAGAAAAAAATCAAAGGCTTTTCAATGCACGATGCCGTCTTAACCGGTGTTGAAACCCGCACATCGTCGCCCTTGCGTATGACGCGTGGTGCAGATTTTCAAAGTCTGAATGTCAAAGGGCTGTATCCAGCAGGCGAAGGCGCAGGCTACGCAGGTGGCATTTTGTCAGCCGGGGTCGACGGCATTAAAGTGGCCGAAGCCGTCGCACTGAGTTTGTTGACGCACTGATTGCTCTGAGATGTACCAAATCGTGCGGAATTATGCGGCCACTGCCTGATACACCCTGATTCGTGCCTGAATCTTTTTTTTAAACTCGCGGGTCGCTACGCGCATATCGTACTCAGCCTGAAGATTCAGCCAAAATCGTGGCTCCATAGAGAAATAGATGCCGAGCCTTAAGGCCGTATCGGCCGTAATCGGACGCTGTCCGTTGACAATTTCACTGATGCGACTCGCGGACACATCAATATCGGCGGACAAACGTCGCGCAGTAATTGTCATCGGCTTCATAAATTCTTCGAGCAGGATTTCTCCTGGATGAATCTCTTGTAGGCGCTTGGTCATAAAAACTTCCTAATGATAGTCAACAATTTCAACTTGGTAGGCTCCGTCGTCATGCCACACAAAACACAGCCGCCACCTGTCATTGATTCGAATACTGTGCTGGCCTTTACGGTCACCGCGTAAAGCCTCGAGTCGATTGCCGGGCGGTACTCGCAGCGTCTGCAATGTGCTTGCCGCATGTAGGCAAAGCAATTTTCTCCTTGCGATACGTTCGATCGCTTTGAAGCGGATCACCTCGGTACTTTTGAATAACGCCTCAGTCTCGGCGCATAAAAACGATTGAATCATTAAAAGTATATTCCGTTAAACAGATTCCGTCAAACAGAATATTTGTTTGACTTTATAGTTTAGGAAATTGGCGCCACAAAAAAACCCGTGATATCCACGGGTTGATCAAACCATCCTAGCAATTCAAGAGCCGGTTGATTGCCAGCCTTGTTAGCCTTAACTAGCTCAACGCGCGCGACAACACCCGACCTGGTCGTGCACTGGTCGCTTTGCCCTGCGCCCAAACGACCTCACCATTCACAATCACCGTATGAATGCCTTTTGCCAACGCAATCGGATTGTCGTAAGTGGCCACTTCATCAATGGTCGCTTCATCAAACAAGGTCAAGTCAGCAAACGCACCTTCTTTGATGACACCGCGATCAGTCAGACCAAAATTCATTGCAGTCAGGCCAGTCATTTTATGCACGGCTGTTTCAAGCGAAAACAGTTTAAGCGAACGCCGATAGTGACCCAACACGCGCGGGAAGGTTGACCATAACCTTGGATGCGGCGAAGCGTCGTGCGGCAAGCCATCTGAACCAATCATGGTTGGGGCAAACTGCAAAATCTTTTGCACATCGCCTTCATCCATCCTGAAATAAATTGCGCCGGCGGGTAGCAGCTTGGCGACCGCTTCTTTTTCTGGCACGCCCATTTGCTTGGCGATCTTGTCGAGGTCTTGCCCAGCATATCGAGGAAACGGCTTTGACCAGGTCACGATCACACGCGAGGAGGTCTCGGCGCGGCTATAAGACAATACCGTTGAACCTGCCGTGTAAGGATAGCAATCCAAACAAATCGGCTGCTTCGCCATATTTTTTTGAATGTACGCCAGAGTCTCTGCTGAGCGACCATAGTTTTTGGCGCCAATCACCTTGTGATGCGAAATCACAACCGGTACATCAGCTTCACGACCAATCCTAAAGGTCTCTTCAAGCGAGTCGATCACGCCGTCGGCCTCGTCGCGCATATGGGTGCAATATAGGCCGTTATATTTTTTTAGGGGGCGACAAATTTCGATGACTTCTTCGGTAGGCGCTGCAACGGCAGGCTCATAAAAAAGCCCCGTCGACACACCGATCGCACCCGCCTGCATCGCTTCAACCACCAACTCGCGCATTGCCGCAATTTGCGCAGTCGTGGCGGGTTGCTCAAGATCATCCATCGTGGCCACACGAAGCGTGGTGTGACCCACCAGCATGGCACGATTGGTGGTTGAGGGTTGCGCCCGCAAGGCATCCAAATAGGCTTTGAAGGTGGTGAATTTAAACCACTTTCCTTCGTCATCAAGCAGATTCAAGGGCGGGGTCACCGGGTCAGGGATCGGGCGGGGCATCGGAGCCAAAGAGACCCCACAGTTGCCACCAATGATCGTGGTCACCCCCTGACTGACTTTAGGCGTCATCTCTGGATTCGAGAGCATCAGGCGATCGTCGTGCGTGTGCGCATCGATGAAACCAGGTGCCGCGACCTGCCCCTTTAGATCAATCTCTGTTTTGCCAGAAGATGTCGAAAGATCATCGATTTTGACGATCCGATCACCGTTGATACCAATGTCTGCAGTATAGCGGATGGCCTCGGTACCATCCACAATCGTGGCATTTCGGATCAAAAGATCATAGGAAGTCTGCATGAAAGGCCTTTTTTGTAATTTCGGGCGATCAACAAGAGCCGATCTCTTTGATTTTTAAAGGTATTTGAACTGATCGCCAACATGAATCTAAAACTATATACTGAATCTCACAGGGATCGTGATTCAAGCTCAATTGCAACGCTTGCGCTGACCCGCCAAATTATCACGCAACGCCTTCACGCGCACCGAGGTTTTTATGCAAGTGTTTTCTGACACCGCTTCGATCGATGTCGCCGACATCACCCCTTACTTGGGCAAACTGATTCGCTTCAGACGTGATCTCCATGCCCATCCTGAATTACGCTTTGAAGAAGTGCGCACCTCAGACCAGGTCGCCGCTTACTTGCAAGAGCTGGGCCTGGAGGTGCATCGCGGTCTTGGCAAAACCGGTGTGGTAGCCACTTTGCGTGGCCGTGGTGCACAAGCTGGTGACCCCGCACGCGTGCTGGCCTTGCGTGCCGACATGGATGCCCTACCCGTCACTGAACTGAACCAGTTTGAACACGTCAGTACCTACGCCGGGCGTATGCACGCCTGCGGTCACGACGGTCACACCGCCATGCTGTTGGGCGGCGCCACTCTACTGGCTGCCCACCCCGACTTCAGCGGCACCGTCCATTTTATTTTTCAACCGGGCGAAGAAGGCGGTGCAGGTGCTCGCGCAATGATCGAAGACGGCTTGTTTGATAAGTTTCCTGCCAAGGCTGCCTTCGCTTTACATAACTGGCCCGTACTACCTGCCGGTCAAATGGGCGTGCGTGTCGGCCCGATCATGGCGGCGGCCAATCGTTTTGAAATTCGAGTCAGCGGCAAGGGTGGTCATGCCGCGCAACCACACATTGGCGTTGATCCGATCCCCGTGGCCTGCACCATCGTCGGTCAATTGCAAACGCTGGTGTCGCGCGGTACCGACCCGCTAGACAGCGCAGTGGTCACCGTTGGTAAGATCGAGTCAGGCACCGTTGAAAACATCATCCCCAACGAAGCCATCATTTATGGCACTACTCGTGCGTTAACCCAAGAGACCTTAAATCGCCTGACTGTTGGCCTTGAGCGAATCAGTGAGCATATCGCTGCAGCACATGGCGCGACCGCAAAATTTATTCTCAAGCCAGGCTACCCCAGCACCGACAACCATCCAAAAGAAGCCGCGTTTATGGCAAAAATGATGGCCGCCACCGTTGGTGTCGAAAACGCTTTTGATAACGTGCCACCTGCTATGACGGCCGAAGACTTCAGCTTCATGCTGCTTAAGGTTCCGGGCGCCTATGGCTTTATCGGCAATGGCAAAGGCGGCAAACCGGGCGTCAGTCTGCATAACGCAGGCTATGATTTTAACGACGACATCTTAGGTGTGGGTGCGCAATTCTGGGATCGCCTGGCGCGTGAATGGTTCAAGACGCAAGTCTAAAAACTAAGCAGCGGCGCGTGCAGCAATCTGCGCGCCCTCGTCGCCAAGATCCCAAAACAAACCCGCCATGAGCTGCAACGACTCGCGTGCCACTGAGCCCAGCATGTGTTCGTTTGGAGCGTGTTGCGAGCAGGCTGCGTAAGAGTGCGGCACCCATACGGTTGGCAAACCTAAGATCTTAGAGAACGCATCGTTGGGCAAGGTGCCGCCCAAATTTGGTAAAACGTCAACCGTTTTACCGGTGCTGCGCGTAATCGATGCCACCGCCATTTTGACCCAAGGATTATCGGGATCTAAGCGCGTCGCTTCGGCGGCCTCACCACGACTGGCAGCTGCCTCAACATCCGTGAAACCATGCGCATCAAGGTGGTCACGAATATGCTTTAGAAAATTCGCGTTATCGCTACCTACGACATAACGCAGCTGACAAAATGCAATCGCGTAGCCAGGGATCGAATTCACAGGTGCGTCTGGATTGCCGGTTTTAAAGGCGAGGGTTTCAAAAGTGTTCCAGGCAAATACACGCTCGGCCGGTGTCAGACCAGGCTCAGCCCAGTCGGGATCGATTTCGGGGTCATTAGGCCCACCGCCGACTTCAATATTGGCGAGTGCCCGTTTGACGTTTTCAGGCAACGAACTTGGTAACAGTTTAGGGACCAGAATGCGCCCCTTCGCGTCGACCATCGAAGCAATCGCATGGGCCAATCGAATGCCGGGGTTACGCAGCAACCCACCCCAATTACCCGAATGGTGTGCACCTTGGCGCAGATTTAATTTCAACTCAAAATTAAACGCTCCGCGCGAACCTAAAAATAAAGTCGGACGCGAGGCTGAGACCCGCGGACCATCTGACGCTAAAAATAAATCTGCTTTTAACAAGTCGCCGTATTGTTCGCATACTTCACGCAAACCAGGCGAACCCATTTCTTCGCCCATCTCGATTAAGAGCTTGATGTTGTAGCCTAGGCGGCCAGCACGCGCGTTGATGACTTGCTCTAACGCCGCGAGGTTAATCGTGTGCTGACCTTTGTTATCCGCAGTGCCACGGCCATACCAACGGTCGCCTTGTATTTTCAGACTCCAGGGGGCTAAGCCTTCGTTCCATTGCGGTGCATAGCCACGCACCACATCGCCGTGACCGTAGCTCAGCACGGTGAAATCAGCGCCTTGTTCGAGACGCTCTGCTACTAAAAACGGGCCACGATCTTCGACTGGATTCGGAATCATTTTGCAGGTAAAGCCCATGGTCTTTAAATAAGGGGTGAGCTCTTGCGTGAGATACGACGTGAGGATCTCGACCTTGCCCGGCTCTTGACTCTCGGTGGCCATCCCAACGCGGCGCGCGAGCGTCGCTTGAAAGTGACCTTGATCAAAGTAGGCAGTAGCGAGATCGATGGATTGTTGACGGCTCATAAAATACTCATAAAAAGAAAATTAGAATTGGCAAACAGCTGCCATCCGGTAAACGATCGGCCAGCTGGCAGACACTCGTCGCTCAATGATAAGTCACAGACCCCTCGTTTGGCATTAATTCCATCAACGCCTGTTGACTTGTGTCACGTTGCCCAATTGTGGTGGTGCCAAACCACTGCGCGCGATGCGACAGCTCAGTCATCAATTGAGACACCCCCAAGCCCAAATGCGCCGATAAGTTCAAATTAACGGGTTGCAGGGGCTCAATGAAGAAAGTAAAAGTTAGCCCACTTTCTGTTTGTTGGCAGGCGGCATTGGCCACCAAAATTGCAGCGTGGCCTACGTTTAATAAATTACCTTCAGGTGCGCGCGCTTGAAAAGGCGTGTCGTCGCGCCCGATTTGTCCGAGTGCGGCGGGTGGGTTGAACGATCCGAGCGGGTTAGCCACGTTCGAGAGTCGCCGTGGCTCGGCACTTGGGCCCGAGGCCGCGCGAACGGCCGGTGGCGGTGTGACACGCTGCACCAACACTGAAAGACTATCAAGCATAAATCGCACAATTCTGCGGGTTAGCACAAGCGCAAGATGCTTATCGGCACCCAGATTGATTCTGAGCACCATGCGGTCTTCAACATCGACGTAACTCAGCTGAAGTTGAGAGATTTCCATAGATCCATTAAAGAAAAAACGCCAAGAATCTTCAATCATCCATCGGCGACAAACGCTTGAACCAAACTTGGTTAATAATAGCCTGTACGGCCAACCGACTGAACCAAAATTCAAACGACCAATCGCGTTGGCTAACTTGCCGTTTAACCCCTAAACCAATGCCTGATGACCAACCGCGTCTACCGTATCGTCACCGTAGTCGGTGCTGCCCAAATTATTTCGCATGCAGGCGCCTATTATTTAGCCGCAGTGATGGCAGTCCCCGCGAGTATTGAGCTATCGATTTCAAGCGCCACGGTGTATGCGGGCCTGTCTCTTGCGCTAGCCGTCTCGGGGCTTGCCGGGCCAACGGCCGGAAAGCTGGTGGATCACTTTGGCGGCCGTCCAGTACTGATTGCCTCAAACTTGTTGCTGGCAGCTGGGCTTTCGATGCTGGCGCTCGCTCAAGGGCTCGGTCTATTATTGCTGGCCTATGCGGTACTAGGACTAGGCATGGCCACCGGAATGTTCGAGGTCGCCTTTGCTGCCATCGTACGCATATTTGGAAAAAAATCACATAACGCACTCGTTGGGGTCACGATGGTCGCGGGGTTTGCCAGCGTAGCTGGCTGGACTATCTCTGTGTTTGTCGAGGCGCGCTACGGCTGGCGCGGGGCCTGTTGGTTTTGGGCAGCGATGAACGTACTGGTTGCGCTGCCCCTCAACGCCTTGATCCCTCTGGCCTCTGACAGCGCTGACACCGCGACCCCAGCTGAGGCACACAATCACACCGCGCAGCCGAACGCAGTGGTGCACGACCCCAAGCGCGAAAAATACATCACGGTACTACTGGCCTTCGTGTTCGCGTCCAGCGGTTTTATCAGCATGGGCATGATGTCACACCTGCCTCGTTTGTTAGAAGGGGTTGGCGTGCCTCTCTTGATCGCCTTTTCGATTGGCGCGTTAGTAGGCCCCGCTCAGATTACAGGTCGAATCCTCGACTTCACGTTTCTAAGACGGCTACACCCCTTAATTGGTACGCGCATTGCAGCGCTAGCCCACCCACTAGGCATCGCTGTCTTGGTAGTTTTGGGCGCCCCCTTTGCCGCTCTCTTTGTCATTTTGCATGGCTTGGGCAACGGCATCTTGATTATTGCCAAAGGAACCTTACCCCTAGCCCTGTTTGGCCCGCAAGGCTTTGGCCATCGTCAGGGTTGGCTCACCATGCCCGCCAAATTCGCCCAAGCCATCGCCCCCTTCGCGTTTGGCTTAGCGCTCACGCAATGGGGCACTGGCGTACTTTGGCTTACCTTTGGGCTGGCCATGTGCAGCTTTGCGGCGCTTTGCTTGATTGCAATTAAACCGTCTGCA
Source organism: Bordetella parapertussis (assembly GCA_945872285.1). Taxonomy (GTDB): domain Bacteria; phylum Pseudomonadota; class Gammaproteobacteria; order Burkholderiales; family Burkholderiaceae_B; genus Zwartia; species Zwartia parapertussis_D. The sequence goes on from CAMBZR010000002.1 coordinate 31,188, forward strand.
CAACCGCCACATGAGGTTTAATTTTTTTCAACACCGCTGTCAGCGCGGCGCAACATTCTGATAAATTGGGCACACTACGCCCTGAACGAATAAAAAATCAAACTAGGAGACCGCAGGCACCATGATGCTGCTTGAACACGACGCCAAGGTTTTGCTGGCGCAATTTGGTATTTCAATTCCGGTTGGCGTGCTCGCCAATCGCCCAGCTCACCCAGCGGTGAGCTACCCATGCTTTGTCAAAGTACAGATCCCCGTTGGTGGGCGTGGCAAAGCCGGCGGTATCCTCAAAGCTAACAATGCGCAAGAGCTTGAGCAGGCGCTGCACAAACTGGTGGGCGCTACGGTGCGCGGCCATCGCGTACACGAGTGTCGCATCGAGCAGCCCGCGTCAGGGCAAGAGTGCTACGTCAGTCTGATGCTCGATCCCTCTTCGGGCAAAGTCATCATTTTGATGTCAGCAGAAGGTGGCGTTGAAGTTGAGCAACATTCGGCCAACGGTGCCATGCTGCAACAGCAAGCCAACTTTGAAATCAACGCAGTAAAACTTGCTGCTCAAGAATTAGCTCAACAACTGCCTACCTTTGCTCAAGCCGCATTAACCCAGGCGGCGCATCAACTGTGCGACGCTTTATTTAAGCTCGAGCTCACTCTGACTGAAATCAACCCACTCTTCGTGCAACCCGACGGCAGCTGGATTGCCGGTGACGCAAAACTTGTTGCTGACGACAATGCCATCGAACGCCAACCGCTATTACTCGCCTTGCTCAAAGAGCGTGGTCATGCCTACCCTGAGGCCTCTCTCAAAATCGATCACGGTTTTGATTTTGTGCGACTCGATGAAGACGGCGATGTCGGTATGCTCACAACTGGCGCGGGCCTCAGCATGCAACTAGTCGATGAACTGACCCGCCGCGGCTGTAAACCCTTTAATTTTGTCGATATTCGCACGGGTCAATTTCGTGGTGAGCCGACCCGCTTAATTCAAGTGCTTCGCTGGATTGGCGAAGGTAAAAATGTCAAAGTGATTTTGATGAATTTCTTTGCTGGCGTCACCGATTTAGCAGAGCTCTCGCGTCTGATTCTGATCGCGCTCGAACAAACACAAGACATCAAAATCCCAATTGTGATTCGCTTAATTGGCAATGGCCTTGAGGCCGCTATGCAAACACTCACAAACACCAATGCCTCATTGGTTGTAGAAACTGATTTAGAGAAAGCGGTCGACCAAGTCGTCGCCCTCGCAAAAGGGCAAGCAGCATGACAACCCACGTCTTCCCCAATGATCCTTTAGCACTTTTATTTGATCCGACTGCACCCTTACCCACCATCGTGCAAGGCATTACCGGCCGCATGGGCCGTAAGCATGCCGCCTTGATGCGCGCCTATGGTACGGATATCGTCGGCGGCACCGCGCCGGCCGGCAGCAAGTCGGCTGACTTGAAAGAGGTTGACGGCAATCCTGTGTTTCGGTCTTGTGCTGAAGCGGTCAAAGCAACCGGTGCAGTCGCCAGTGTGGCGATGGTCCCACCCTTTGAGGTGCTCGCAGCCATCAGCGATGCCGTTGCTGGCGGCATCAAACTGATTGTGACAGTGACCGAGGGCATGCCCGTGGCAGATGCGATACGGGCTCGCTTACTGGTGCAGCAAGCCCGCGCACGCTGGGTGGGTGCCTCGACCCCGGGCGTCGCTGTTCCTGGTCGCACCAAGCTTGGTTTTATTCCGTCAGTCTCTCTGCACCCAGGCTCGGTAGGCGTCATTGCCAAGAGCGGCACCCTGTCTTACGAAACGAATCATCGGTTAGTGGATTGTGGCCTTGGGCAAAGCGTTTGGATTGGCGTAGGCGGCGACGCTTGTAAGGGCACACGGTTTGCTGAAGCGCTGCCCTTTTTTAATGCAGACCCCCGCACCAAGCAAATCGTTTTAGTCGGAGAAATTGGCGGCTCTGAAGAAGAAGAATTCGCACAGGCCTTGATCGAAACAAAATGCACCAAGCCCACCTTTGCGGTGATTGCCGGGCATGGTGCCCGCGAGGGCGTGGTGATGGGGCATGCGGGCGCTGTGGTGCATGGCAACACGGGCACCTTTGACGCAAAAAAACGTGCGCTCGAGGGCGCAGGAGCCCGTGTTTTTGCTAGCGTTGACGATTTAATCAAAGCCATGCTCGCTGCGCATTAAACTAGGCTTTGACTCGTTACCGTAATTTTTTTAGACAGACCAATCAAGGATTGAGCAGCATGGATTTCAAACTCAGTGACAGCCAACGGCAATATGTTGAAGCGGTACGCGCGCTTGCGCAAAACGACTTCAAACCACGTGCCGCAAAATACATGGATGGCACGTTTCCGTGGGAAAACATGAAGCAACTTGCCCAGATTGGTGTGCTGGGCATGACAGTCTCTGAGCAATACGGTGGCTTAGGCTTACCTGTGTTTGAAACCGCCTTGATCCTGGAAGAGATCGCCAAAGTTTGCTACCCCACCGCCATGGCGGTGCTGGGCGAAGCCGGTGTACAAACTCGCATCATCGAAACTTACGCACCCGACTCGATCAAAAATAGCATTCTGCCAAAGGTCTGTTCGGGCGATGCGATTTTATCGATCTGCATGACAGAACCTCATGCGGGTACCGATGTCAGCAGCTATCGCACCAACACCCGCTTGCACATGAATCATGCAACCGTTAATGGCGTCAAAACCTTGATTAGTCGTGCTCAAGAGGCCGCCATGTTTGTCGTGTTCACACGCGTTGATGAGCAGCCTGGGCGCGAAGGCATTGGTTGCGTCTTGATCGAAGGCGGCACACCTGGCCTTGAAGTGACTGCCAGCTATCACACCATGGGTGGCGAATACTTGCACGAAGTGCGTTTTGATAATGTCGAAGTCCCGCTCGAGAACGTTGTTTTAAAAGAAGGCGGCTTTCGTAAGCTCATGAGTGCGTTCAATACACAGCGCTGCTTAAACCCCAGCATCTCATTGGGCTTGGCAGAAGGCGCCTTTGAAGAGGCCGTCAACTACACACGCAATCGTCCAATCTTTGGCAAAACGCTCACTGATTTTCAAGGCCTGCGCTGGAAACTCGCCGAGATGTATCGCGATATCGAAGCGGCCCGCAGCATGTTGTATCGAGCCTGTGCCTCGGCTAATCCGTTTCCAGATCCCCTCTTAGCAGCGGTCGCCAAGATCACCTGCAACGAAATGGCGTTGCGTGTAACCAACGACGCCTTGCAATTGCATGGCGGCTACGGCTTCACCGATGAATATCCGGTATCACGTCTGTATCGCGGTGCGCGCTATGGATCCTTAGGCGGCGGGGCCACCGAAACACTCAAAGATTTAATCGCCAAGCGGATTCTGGATGGTTTGGATCCTACTGAAGGAATTCTGTCCTTCAATAATTTTTGATACGCACACTCCACTCCGAAGAGAACACCAGATGATGTTACTTTTGAAGCAACGCGGCGCTAAGCCGTACAAAGCCCCTTTGCCGCGTCTGACCGCGATGAACAGAACCTCTGCACTGGGTCTTCTGGCGACAATAGCACTGCTGTCGCTCGCCTCGTTCACGCAAGTGGCGCAAGCTCAAACGAGACCGGCGTCAGACCCGCAGGCTGCCATCAGTCAATACCCTAGTCGCACAATCAAAATGCTGGTCGGGTTTCCACCGGGCGGCCCCAACGATCAATTAGCGCGTCTATTGGGCCTACGCCTTGCAGACCAGCTCAAACAGACAATCGTCATCGAAAACAAAGCAGGCGCTAATGGCGAAATCGCCGCGACTCAAACTGCTGCGGCAACGCCAGACGGCTACACGCTGTTATTCGGTTCAAGCGGTGCATTGGCAGTCAGCCCAAGCCTGAACAGCAACTTACCGTACGATCCACTTAAAGATCTCACGCCAATTTCGATGATTGCGCTCAACCCCATGTTGCTTGTGACCTCACCCAAGTCTGGTATTACCAGCGTGGCTGATCTGATTGCGCGTGCCAAGGCTCAACCAGGCAAACTCACCTTTGCTTCAGCGGGCACCGGCAGCCCGACCCATCTGGCTGGCGAACTGTTTCGCGACATTGCCGCTATCAATTTGCTGCATGTGCCCTATAAGGGTGGTGGTCCTGCGATGAACGATGTCATGTCGGGCGAAATCGATATGTATTTTGCAGGGTTATCCACGGCCTTGCCGCTAGTCAATGCTGGCAGACTACACGCCCACGCCCTCACGACCAATAAGCGTTCAGACACCGTGCCCAAGCTGCCCACCATCAGTGAACTAGGTTTTCCGAGTTATTCGGCCATTATTTGGTACGGGGTATTGGCCCCCGCAGGTTTACCCGAGCCACTGGTCACGCTTTTACGTAAGCATCTCGTGGCGATCATGAATATGCCCGAGTTTCGTAAGCAATTGTCAGACTTGGGCGCTGAGGTCTACGATCAAAATCCCGCTGAATTTAGAGCCTTTATGAAGCAAGATTTAGACAAGTGGGCAAAGGTCATTGCTGCGATGAAGCTGACGAAGTAGCGAGCAAAAACACTGTAATACAACAAAATTCATTAAAAAAACCGCGATATCCGCGCAGACATTAACAACAATATTCATCCGGATGGCAGCCTGTACACCATGTCCGATATACGCCCGCAGACCCAAAGCAAACCCTGGCTGAAAGAAGAATTTTCTTTCTTTGAAACCATCACTCTGCGTTGGGCCGACAACGACGCCTATGGCCACATTAACAACGCGCACTACTATTCGTTTTTTGACACGGCGGTGGATGCGTTTTTGATGCACCACGCCTTACGTCAGTTGATCTCAGGCGACTATCAAACCCTGGTGGTCGCCTCAGAATGCAGATACTTCAGCCAAGTTTCTGCACCAGGCATCATCCGCGTAGGCGTGCGCCCAGGGCGCTTAGGCCGCAGCTCAACCACCTACGAGGTGGCTGTCTTTACAGACGACTCAGACGAAGCGGCGGCGCAAGGTTTGTTTGTGCATGTTTGTGTCGACAAACAAAGCCAACGCCCAACCGAAACGCCCGAAACTTTTCGTACTGCGCTTCAAGCGCTTGTTGCGGGCCAATAGCGATCGCGCAAGATTTTTTTATAAAGCTTGCCAGTGGGATGGCGGGGGAGTTCAAGCTCGAAGTCAACGCTTCGCGGACATTTGAAATCAGCCAAGCGGTCTCGGCAGTAGACGATCAACTCAACCCCCAACGCCTCGCTAGGCGTGACGCCCTCAATGAGTTGAACAACCGCTTTGACCTCTTCGCCAAAATCCAGATTCGGAATCCCGAAAACAGCCACATCTGCCACGAGCGGATGGCCAATCAGCACCGCCTCGATTTCTTGAGGATAAATATTGATCCCCCCAGAGATAATCATGAAGGCCTTGCGATCAACGAGATACAGATAGCCCTCAGCGTCGAGGCGCCCAATATCACCGAGCGTGGTCCAGCCCAAAGCGTTACGGGCCTCTGCAGTTTTTACTGCGTCACTGTGGTATTCAAACTTTGGCCCCTCAGAAAAATAGACGAGTCCGGTTGCGCCAACCTCTAGTGCCTGGCCCTCTTCATCGCAGATATGTGCGATGCCGAGGGCGGCCTTCCCGACCGAGCCCTGGTGCTGCAACCACTCGGCACTCGTAATTGAACAAAAGCCATTATTCTCAGTGCCAGCGTAATATTCATCAATCACAGGCCCCCACCACTGAAGCATCTGCAACTTAACATCAACAGGACAAGGTGCGGCTGCATGAATCGCACGCTTCATTGAGCTTAGGTCAAAACTCAAACGCGTCGCCTCAGGTAATTTGAGCATGCGTACGAACATCGTCGGCACCCATTGACTGTGCGTAATCTGGTGCTGTTGGTGTAAGGATAACGCGAGCTGAGCATCGAACTGACTCATCACAAAGACCTCGCCTCCAAGCTTGATGTTAGTCATGCTGTGACGCAATGGTGCTGCATGATACAGAGGCGCCGGTGACAGATAGCGGCAACCCCGACCATAGCCGTAAAGGCCTTCTAATAAATCTACCAAGAAGGTGCGCATACCTGAAGGGCCGTCGGGTAAAGGCCACTTCACCCCTTTTGGTCGGCCGGTTGTACCCGAAGAATAAAGCATATCTAGACCCTGTGCTTCGTCTGAAATTGGAGCCATTGAAAACTGCCCGGTCCTCGCTTGCCAACTCGGCCAATTCGCTTGCGCCCGGCCAACGACAAATTGCTGAATAGGCGCGGCGAGTGCTTGACTCACTTTTGCACCAAGCTCAAGTAAATCTTCGCCAACGATCAATACCTTGGCACCACAATCTTGCACAATGTACGCGATCTCGGCAACAGTCAGACGGGTGCTAATTGTCGTGTAGTAGAGCCCTGCTCGCTCTGCACCAAAACATATTTCAAAAAATTCACGCTGATTTTTGAGCAAAATCGCAACGTGGTCGCCTAATTGCGCGCCGCATGCCCTAAATACATGGGCCGCCTGATTCGCCCGCTGCTCAAGCTGACCAACCGTCACAACTTCGGGCTCACCACACACCCTAAAAGCGATTGCCTCTGGGTCTTGATCGATGGCTCCGATGGGGTAAAGCAGTCTCATTTCAGCTCGTGTGAAATACAGATTTTTCCGAATTGCGCGCCACTCTTAAGGTACGTAAAGGCGTCTTTCAATTCTGTAAAGTTAAACACTCGATCAATCACTGGCCTGATTTGCTGTTGCGTCATCGCACGTAACATCGCCTCAAACGAATCGCGATGGCCCACCGTAATCCCTTGCAAGCGCACCTGACGCGTAATAATTAAACCTAACGAAGCAGACATCGCGATGCCAGATAAAATCCCAATCATCGATAAAGTGCCACCTGGTCGAATGCAGCGTAAGGACTGCGGCAAGGTTTTCTCACCACCCAGCTCAACAATGTGATCATAGCCATTACCTTCGGTGAATTCACGAGAAGCTTTCGCCCACTCAGGCGTGGTCAGGTAATTGATGGTGTGGTCAGCGCCCATCGTTTTTAGGCGCTCAATCTTGGTATCGCTTGACGAGATAACCGTTACCTGCGCACCCAACATTTTTGCAAACTGCAAGGCGAATAAGGCTACGCCGCCCGAGCCTTGTAACAACACGCGCTCACCAGGCTTGACCTGCCCGCATTGCACCAAGGCACTCCAGGCTGTCACGGCTGCGCATGGCAACGTTGCCGCTTCAAGATCCGATAAAAAGGCCGGGATCTTAACCATCCCCTCTTCAGACAAACACATGTACTCAGCCATCGTGCCGTCAATGGGCCCGCCTAACGAATACGTGAGTCGCTCTTGATTCGGCTCACCAGAGATCCACTTTTGAAAATACGTCGGGCAAGCACGGTCACCCACTTTAAACCGCGTCACCCCCGCGCCGACTTCAACGACCTCACCGACCCCATCTGACACTGGTATCAAAGGCAGGGTACCCGTCGCAGCTCCATACCCGCGCTCGGGGACGATCGGGTCACGATAGTTCACTGACGATGCCTTCATTTTCAGCAAAACTTGCCCGACAGCCGGTTTGGGGGTCGGGCGCGTGCTGAGCTTTAAGTGTGCAAGCCCCCATTCGCCCTCAATTTGAAATACGCGCATGACATTCAACCTATATTTTTAAGTTTTTACTAATTCTTTCGAGCAACATTTCGGTTGAACCATCAACCAAGGTCGCGACTTGTGCTGCTGCAACATGACGCAGCAGAGGATAACGATCGCGCAAGCCCTCGGCGCCCATCGCGTGCAACAGAACCGGAAGATGTCGCTGCGCGGCGCGCGTCGCAAACGCCTTAGCTTTGGCCGCGAGATCTTGCGACGGTATGCCCTCATCTATCGCCTGCGCCGCACGCTGCACGAGCGCGCTTGCCGCTTCAAGATCTATCGCGGCCTCTGCGAGCGCCCAGCGCCAGCCTTGATGTTGAGCAAGAGCCTGTCCAAAGGTTGCGCGTCGCTGACCATACGCTTGTGCGATACGCAGGCTTTCTTGCAACATACCCACACACATCGCTGCCACATAGACGCGCGCACCATTGATGGATTCGAGCGCTCGCTTAAAGGCCAGACCCGGGGGATGCAACAGTTCGTCCGCCTGCGCCACATAGCCCTGCAAACGAAACCCGCCCGTGCCACTCAATGCCGCAGCTGAGGTAAACGTCTCAATAGAACGCTCAAAGCCTTCACGCTTTGCCTCAACCACAAACGCGGCGATTCCGGCGGCACCCGAGCCAGGTTCTGTCTGCGCGTAGACTAAAAATATATCCGCAGCCTGTGCATTAATGATCCAAGTTTTTTCACCTTGCAAGCGCCACCCGTCTGCTGTCTGGACAGCATGGGTCGTGATTGCTGAAAAATCTGAACCCGCTGCTGGCTCAGTCAAGGCCGTACAACCGATCAAGTCGCCCGTCAACAACCCTGGTACCCAACGCTGCGAGACAGCGATAGGTAACCACTGTGACAAATCATCGGCCACGTTTTGTGAGTTGATCACGGCCATTGACACACCAAAATCCAAACTTGCCAGGCGCTGGGCAATCAGTGCCTTGATCGAATAAGGCGCACCAAAGCCACCATGCTCAGGTGCGACTTGTATTCCAGTCAGCCCACAGCCTGCAGCAACAGCCAAGCGCTTACGCTCGCGGGCGGCGTCGTAGGGCCCGAGCAAAGAATCAGGGTGCATCGCCTGAGCGCAAAAGCGCTCAAGCTGCTCGAGCCATTGGGTCAGACTACGTGTGCTGTGCGGCATTGCGTTCAACGTCTTTTAAACATACTCGTGAACAAAGACCAAGCGTGGGCTAAGAGCGGAACAATCCCGCGTGGCATAAAAATTGTCGTCAATACCAGTAGCAAACCATACACGATGAGTCGATATGTTTCGGCAACGCGCAGAAATTCGGGCAAGGCAACCACTAAAAAGGCTCCGGCGACAGGCCCCGCCAACGTACCACTCCCGCCAAGAATGACCGCCAGAATCGCATTCAAAGACTGATCCACACCAAAGGGCTCAGGATTTAAGAACCCAATAAAATGGGCGTATAGCGCCCCGGCAACGCCACACAGTGCGGCACTTAGTACAAAGGCAAACATCTTATAGCGCCAGGCGAACACCCCTGCGGCATCAACCAGAGGCTCATTTTGCCGAATCGCCAACAATACGCGCCCCACCCTCGAATGTAAAACTAATCCGCAGATCGCCGTCGCGAAGACCGCAACGATCAGCGTGAGGTAGTAGTAAGCATGACGTGTTTCGAAGTTAAACATAAAGCCAAAGAGGGAAAAGCTTTCGGGCTTAGGGACACCCGTGATGCCCGATTCTCCTCCTGTCAACGAGCTGAAATTAATCAGCACAATAAAGATCACTAGGTTATAGGCCATCGTCACAATCGCAAAATAGTGACCCTTCACTCTTAGACTAGGATATCCCACCAAGACCGCCAACAAACCGGCAACCAAGGGGGCACAAGCCATGCTTGTCCACACAGGCCATCCGAGCTTGGTCGTTAACAAGGTCGACGCATAGGCACCGACTCCCATAAAGCCCGCAGCCGCAATGGACACATAACCAGTAAAACCTTGCACAAGATTTTGACCTTGCGCAACGATCACCCAAATCAAGGCCAAAATCCCTAAATGCAAAAAGTAGGGAACCTGCACCAACGCCGGCGCAAGCACCAGCGCCAACAGACTCAGCAGGGGCCAGGCAAAGGGTGTTTTGACTGGACTCATTTTTTACCCAACAGGCCTTCAGGCCTAAACAACAACACCACAATCATGACTAAAAATGCGATCACATCTTTGTATGCTGAGGATAAATAGCCAGCCGCTAGCGCCTCGCTCACACCCAGAATTAAGCCTCCGACAATCGCGCCCGGGACCGAACCCAGGCCACCCAAGATCAACACCGCAAAACCCTTGATCACCAAGCTTTCGCCCAAACCAGGGGCGAGTGCAAGCATGGCGCCCACCAAGGCACCGCCGGCCACGCCTAGCGCCGACGACAAGCCAAACACCACAAGCGCGACCGCATTAACATTGACTCCCATCAAAATCGCTGCCGAGCGGTTTTGCGCCACAGCACGAATCGCGCGACCTGTTTTCGTTCGACTGACAAAAAACGACATGGCGACAATCAGCACTGCAGTCGTCACCATTACGTATACCCGCAATTCTGTCACCACCAAGCCCGCTAGATTGAATACGCTTTGAAACGGTGTACGGATCACCATCTGGTCAGGACCAAAGGCTAATAAATTTAAGCCATCAATCATCATCGTCAGACCCAGCGCAATGATGAAGGCGTTAATATGTGCCGCATTTTGTACCGGACGATACGCCAGGCGCTCAACGAGCAAACCCAAAACCGCGCCTACCAACATCGCAAGCATCATCGCCACAAAAAATGGCACGCTCAATTTTTCGATTAAAAAGAACGTGACGTAGCCACCCGACATGGCTACGACCCCGTGGGCAAAGTGCGCGATCCCTAAAATACCAAAGACAATCGTCAAGCCAATGGCGATCAGGGTATAGACCGCCCCAATCGCCAAGCCATTGAAGACCTGTTGCAAGAACTCAATCACACAAGCGTCCCCGTACTGGATCGCAGACGATCATTTACGCAGACCCTTTAAGTACGTCGAATAGGCCGCAGGATCAGAGGGCAGGTCTTGCACATAGATCCACTTACCCTTTTGCCATTGAAACGCACCATTTGACGTGTATGCCTGTCCGTTTTGATCAAACATTATGCCCGCAACGGGGAGGTATTTCATCACCGCCTCTGCGGGCACACCGATCTTGTAGGCCGCCGCTGCGACCTTCAGCGGATCGCTTGCGCTACCAACTGCTTCGATCGCATTTTTTAATACATACACTTGGTCATACGCGTAGGGTGAGCTTGGCGATGGGGGTGTGCCGTATTTTTTTGTGTAGTTCGCGACATATGTCTTCGCGGTAGCGCCCAAGGCCTCAAGGGTCAGCTCAGTCGGGCGCAAATCCCACACGCCTTCCATTTGCTCGGTGGTGGCGACCTTTAAAAACTGCTCTTCGCTGCCGCTCGTGAAACCATAGCGTGCCACCTTCATGCCCATTTCAACCGATTGCCGGTACACAAACGCGGCTGGCTCGATGTAACCCAATACCAGTATTGCATCAGGATTCAAGGCCCGCACCTTGGTCAGTTGCGGCGTCATATCACGGTCTTTTAGACCAAAGGTTTCTTTGGCAATAATCTTACCGCCACCTTTTACAAACTCTTTTTCAAACGCTTCAAGATATTGCGTATAGAAGCCCACATCTAAGGAACCAATCACCGCGATATTTTTTGCGCCTTTACTCGCCACAAACGTACCCGCCGCTGCACCCGTAAAATCTGCAGGTGGCCGCGTGCGCAGCAAGTTTGTTGCACCCAAGGTCGTGATGCTGCGCTCGGCCGCATTACCCACCAGCATTAAGACCTTTTCTTTACCAATAAAAGAAGCGACGGCGCTAGTGGGGCCAGAACAGCAAAACCCAACAATGTATTGAGCGTTATCACGATCGATCAGCTTGCGCACGGCGTTCGTGCCTTCCGTTGGATTCGCTTTATCGTCATACGCAACAACGTTAAGCTTATAGGTATCGGCGCCAGCTTTAATCCCGCCTTTCGCATTGATCTCTTCCGCAGCCATTCTGACCGCATTGGCCTGAGGCAAACCGTACACGGCACCCGGCCCGGTCAGTGAATCATTTAGGCCAAGCGTCAATTGCTTTTCAGCCGCGCCAGCAAATGCCATCGCTACGGCCAAAGCACTGCCTAGCATGCACGACACCATTGTTGAGTTACGAGTTTTCATATTTTGCTCTCCTGATGTTTTGAAAAATTCTAGTTAAGATAAATGTCTTTTGAATAAAACCTTTACTAATTAAATTGACTAGTCATCACCCGACAATCAACGCATTCTGGTCTTGACTGCAAACCGCACGGCAAAATGAAATCTCAATGCCCCAGGTACGCCTTACTCACCTCTGGATGCGACAGCAATTCAGCGCCGCTTCCCTCTAAAACAATTTCACCCGCCTCGTACAGATAAGCGTGATCTGCTAGGCCAAGAGCCATCTTTGCATTTTGTTCAACTAACAAAATTGTCGTGCCACGCGCTTTGATTCGCGCCAGTGTTTCACCCACTTCTTGCACGATCTTAGGCGCAAGCCCTAGCGACGGCTCATCAAAAATACACAATTTTGGACGCGACATGAGTGCTCTGGCAATCGCAAGCATCTCTTGCTCGCCGCCCGATAAGGTACCCGCCATTTGCAGCGCACGTTGGCGCAAGACGGGAAACATTTCAAACATCTCTTGCAGATCGTCTGCCTCTTTGTTGTCTCGCCGCGTGTGGGCACCCATTTTCAAATTCTCGAGCACAGACATTGCACCAAAGACTTGACGACCCTCAGGGCACATCGTAATGCCGTGGCGCACGATCTGATGGCCCGGTAAGCGTTCGAGCGAGACGCCTTCAAACACAATTGACCCTGCTCGCGAAGGCAGCAGACCAGTAATACATTTCAAGGTCGTGCTTTTCCCGGCACCATTCGCACCAATCAGTGAGACGCATTGGCCAGCCTTGACCTCAAAGCTCACGCCGTGCAAGACATCTGTCTTGCCATAGCCCGCGAATAGGTTATTGACCCGCAGCATTTAGTGATCGACTCCCAAATACGCATCGATCACGGCAGGGTCCGCACGCACCTCAGCGGGCGTTCCATCAGCAATTTTTTGTCCAAAGTTCAGCACAGCAATACGCTGACAAACCTCCATGATTAAGCCCATGTGGTGCTCAATCACTAAAACCGCTACGCCTCGGTCACGGATCCGCAAAATGATCTCTGACAACTCTGCCCGTTCTTTGGCAACCATCCCCGCTGCGGGCTCATCAAGCAGCAAGACCCGCGGCTCGGTTGCAAGCGCGGTCGCAATCATTAACAATCGTTGCTGCGCGGATGAAATCGCTGCCGCCGGCAAGTGCGCAACATCGAGCAACCCCATAAACTCAAGCAAGTCTGCTGCGCGCTCTCGTTGAGCCGCGTCTTCATGGCGATAGGACTTAGCCCGAAAAATCGCTTGCGACGCCTTGGTCTTGAAGCGAGTGTGCGCTCCTAACAGCACCTGTTCCAGCAAGCTAAATTCAGGAAAAAGACTCGTCGTTTGGAAGGTGCGAGCAAGGCCGAGTGCCACACGCTGACCGATGGTCGCAGTCGAAACATCATGGCCACCTAGCAAAATCTGTCCGCGTGTGGCGCGCATCGTGCCCGAAATCAAATTTACGCTAGTCGACTTGCCCGAGCCATTCGGACCGATCAAGCCAATGATTTCACCCGCAGCGATCTCAAGCGTCAATCCTTTGACGGCTTGGACGCCGCCAAAATTTTTATCGAGTTCGCGCACGACAAGTACGGACTCAGTCATGTGTCGCGCTCTTTGTCTTTGTTTGACCCATCAACATCTGTACACACATCTTTGTTTCACTTCAGACAAGGCCCGCCCGCAAAGTCAACGGCGACGCGCAGTTAAGTTGTAATGGTGCCGATATTAGACCGATCGTCTATAAAATCGATTGGTATTTACCCTTGATTAATAATTTCTAAGAGAAAGTGTTATATATCATGTAAATAGAAGTTTATATCCGACTGATTTTTCGTTTTTTTAAATAATTATTAAATTAATTTATGGGTACCCTTCACGCCTTCGCCGCACCTGACGGCACCCGCACAGATGTCGTGTCAGACGCAGAGATGCAGTTCAAGCACGCCCGTTCGCTAGCGGCCAAGCAACGCGGCGATACCCGTTCGGCAATCATCTGGTGCGGCACTGAACTGCTAACAGAGCGCGGCTTTCAAATCACGGGTATCGATGAAATTTTGTCTATTGTCGGTGTACCCAAGGGCTCTTTTTATTATTACTTCAAGAGCAAACGCGAGTTCGGTGTCGCAGTCGTCGATAACTATGTGCAGTTTTATGCCCAGAAGATGGCTCTGCTGTTTGACAACCCCCAGCGTACCCCCTTGCAACGTCTGCAAGATTTTGTCGACGACGGCAAGCTCGGTATGGCCAAATACGATTTCAAACGAGGCTGCCTGATCGGCAACATGGGGCAAGAACTTGCGGCGCTAAACGAAGAATTCAGAGATCGGCTTGAGCAGGTGATGCAAACATGGGAGGCTCGCGTGACAGCCTTATTTCAACTCGCCCTCGAACGTGGCGAAATCGCGCAAAGCCACGACCCTGAAAGCCTGTCGCAATTTTTTTGGATCGGCTGGGAGGGTGCGATTTTGCGCTCGAAGCTCACCCGCAGCGTTGCGCCGCTTGATCACTTTTCGCAAATCTTTTTTAATAAAGTACTGACGTAACATCGCGCTAAATAGCGTACGCTAAAAGCACAATTGCGCAGGAATCGAGCTTTTTCAACGAGTAAAATTTTTTTCTAGGCTTGTGACAACTCGGGCGATAACATTTCAGGTATTATTTGACGTAATAAAAATTCGCTTGCGCTTTCCGAGGCGAGTCTCCCGGTCATTACCGCCCAGCGGCTAGACCTATCGTTTGATGAATCGACGACTTATGAAACTCAATTTCAAAAAAACTCTTCTCGCAGCCTCGATCGCAGGCACGCTACTAGCCGGTCAAGCACTTGCCGCTGATCCGCCAAACATTCTGATCATCTGGGGTGACGATATTGGCCAGTTCAATATCAGCGCCTACAACAACGGCATGATGGGCTACAAAACCCCCAACATTGATCGCATTGGCAAAGAAGGTGCACTGTTTACTGACTGGTATGGCCAGCAAAGCAGCACCGCCGGTCGCGCTGCGTTTATTACCGGGCAGTCACCCATTCGCACCGGCTTAACCAAAGTCGGCTTGCCAGGCATGCCTGAGGGCATGAAAAAAGAAGACCCAACCTTAGCCACGCTGCTGAAAGCGAAAGGCTATAAAACGGGTCAGTTCGGTAAAAATCACTTGGGTGACCGTGACGACATGCTGCCCACGGCACACGGCTTTGATGAGTTTTTTGGCAATCTGTACCACCTCAATGCTGAAGAAGAGCCCGAAAACCCTGATTACCCCAAAAATCCAGAGTTCAAAAAGAAGTTTGGTCCGCGCGGCGTTATCCATAGCTTTGCCGGCGGCAAAATCACTGACACTGGCCCCCTGACGCGTAAGCGCATGGAAACCATCGACGACGAAGTCATGGTCAAAACGCTTGATTTTATGGATCGCGCCAAGCAAGAGAAAAAACCTTTCTTTATCTGGTGGAACTCAACCCGGATGCATATCTTTACGCATCTCAAAGCGGCCTCACAAGGTAAAACCGGTTTGGGCGTGTATGCCGATGGCATGGTCGAGCACGACGGGCACGTGGGTCAGTTGCTTGAAAAACTCAAAGCGCTTGGCTTAGACGAAAACACCATCATCATGTATTCAACTGACAACGGCGCCGAGACCTTTACCTGGCCCGATGGCGGTACCACCATGTTTAGAGGCGAGAAGAATACCAACTGGGAAGGCGGCTACCGCGTACCCACCATGATCAAGTGGCCGGGTGTGATCAAACCTGGCACGATCAACAACGACATCGCGGCCCACGAAGATATGCTCACCACCTTGGTGGCGGCCGCTGGCGATAAAACCGCCAAGGCAGACCTCAAGACCGGTCGCAAAATCGGGGATATGACCTACAAGGTGCATCTTGATGGCTATGACTTAGGCCCAGCCCTCAAGGGTGAAGCCACGTGGCCGCGCAAAGAGTTTATTTACTGGACAGACGATGGCAGTGTGGCGGCCTTGCGTTACGACAACTGGAAAGTCACCTTCTTAAAACAAGAAGCTGAGGGCTTGAAAGTATGGCAACAGCCTTTCACTCAGCTACGCGCCCCCACGCTCACCAATCTGCGGATGGATCCGTTTGAACGTGCCGAGCAAGAACATGCCATGGGTTATCAGCGCTGGTATCTAGATCGCATGTTTGCGATTGCACCGGCCGCAGCCTACGTGGGCCAGTGGTTGCAAAGCTTTCGCGAATTTCCACCACGTCAAAAGCCAGGGAGCTTCAATCTTGATCGCGTGATGGAAATGGTGTCTAAGCCTGCGCAAAACTAAATCGAGTTCGCCTTAATTCAGCGTTAACTTCAGCTGAATTTCGCCTGCACTTAGCCTTAACGCAAATGGCCCAGCTGTCGCAAAATACGCACGACATCTGGGCCAATGTGTTCATAAAACCGATATAGCCCTGAGCACAAATAATTCAGCCCAGCTTCGCCTTCACGTGTTTTGATGAGACGATTTTTGGGGCACTCACCCCAGCACAGTTTTAAATAATCGCACTCGCGGCACTGCTTGGGCAAGGTGTCACGCTTATCCATTCCAAATTTTTCTTGTGTGGCTGAAAACGCTAAATCGCCCAAATGTGTTTGTTTGATTGTGCCAAGTTTATATTCTGGATATACGAAGTGATCACACGAATATACCGTGCCGTCATGCTCAAGGGCCAAGCCTTTGCCGCAAAACTCGGCCTGCGTGCACGTTTGCGCGGGCATCCCTGCAGCTTGCGCCACAGCGGTTTCAAACAGATTGACATGAACGCGACCATAGTCAGTCGCCAACCACTCATCCCACACGCCCGATAAAAAACTGCCATAGTCGTCTGGGTTAACCGACCAGTCGGTGACGATCGACAAGGGATGACCCGGCTTTGCGCGCGCACTATCTTGCAGAGGCGCGCCAGTAAAATCCATTTTTGCTGGCGCCGCTTGCTTAAACGCACGCGGCTCAACTGCGGGATTAAATTGCACCCGCCACGTTCCGACTTCGTCGGCCAAAAAGCGGTAGACCTCTTTAGGATGCAGCGCATTGCGGCGATTCACAACGCATAACGCTGCAAAGGATACGTCAGCATCTACCAAGCGCTTTGCCGCATTCATCACAAAATCAAAGGTTGGCTTGCCGTTGTTGGTTTTTCGATAAGTATCATGCAACTCGCGCGGGCCGTCGATCGACAGGCCCACATGAAAATGATTGTCTTTTAAAAATCGCACCCAATCGGCATCTAATGCGATGCCGTTGGTTTGCAAATCATTTTCTATTTTTTGATTAGGCTTTGCATACTTATTTTGCAAGTCCACGACTTGCTGATAAAACGGCAATCCCATTAAGGTAGGCTCGCCACCTTGCCACGAAAATACCACTTGCTCGCCAGTTTGGCTTTCGATGTACTGCCGCACATATTGCTCAAGCGTGGCGGCATCCATTCGAGCATGTTTGGGCTGCTCAAGCAGTTCAGTCTTGTGCAGATAAAAACAATAATCGCAATCGATATTGCACTCGGCACCCGAAGGCTTGGCCATCGTGTGATATCGATAGTGCCTTCCCGTGGGCAACGGCGGCAAGTTATGCGTGGGCAGTGTCACTGAAAACCATTCAGACTAGTTAGAAGATGGCGCAGACATATGTTCAAGACGCATACGCTCACTTAGTGATCTTGGTAATCTTGTTACCCTGAATCCCAATGCCTGCCATCAAGCCTTTTTGATTGAAGATAAACGCATAAATATCGTCTTGCATCGTAGTCGTGGTGTGTGTCACGCCTTTGCCCTGATCCATCACCACAATGCTTGGGCCAACGCCAACTTCAAAGCCCTGGGTCGAATCAAGCGCTTTCAAGGCGCTTTCGGTCATGAAGAACATCGCATAGCCGTACTCTTGCACACCTGCCTGAAAGCCATACGAGGCCCCGCCCGTATTGTAGTAAGCCGCCGCTTTGCCGCCGCGCCACAACACGCCCTCGCCAAATTGACCGCCCACGATGAGGCCGGCTTTCTTAACATCCGGAAACACTAGCATGGCCACTGCGTGCTTGCTCAGAGCGTGCGCCGAAGCATTTTGGGCAATCAACGAGTTTAAGGCGGCTTGCGAGGTACGCTCGAGTGTCGCGCGATCTTCAGCGCGCGCAACTATCGACAAACAAAGTGCTGCGACCGCACTTACCAAAACAAAAAAACGGACTGCTTTTTGGAACATCATGAAACCTCCAGAATCAGTGAAACGGCTGAACCCAAAAAGAGCCTGACCGCTTTATCAAAAAATGCCAACTGGCAAAGCAAAATACCCTAAACTATTTTTTCTCAAGCCCTGAGATGTCAACCATCTCGCCCCAGAGCTTGTAATTATTGGCAACAAACTGACTAAACTGCGTGGGGCTTTCACTAGTTACCACTTCGGTACCCAAGGCCACGAGTTTACGTGCTGTTTCAGGATCAGCCAGAGCACGATTGAGTGCGCCATGGAGTTTGTCGATAATCGGTTGCGGCGTATTTTTCACCGCAAACATGCCAATCCATGCCCCTAAATTAAAACTGCCTAGGCCTTTTTCTTCGATCGTAGGCACGGAAGGGTCCATCACCGTGCGTTTTGTTGTGCTCACTACCAACGCGTTCAGGCGCCCTGACACCACATGCGGATACACCGTCACCATCGTGTCAAACGTGGCGTCCACGTTGCCACCAATCACATCGGCCTGAGATTGTGTGCTGCCTTGATAAGGCACGTGCACCATTTTTACCCCAGCTTTGTTCAGCATCAACAACATCACGAGATGGCTGGTCGTGCCATTTCCAATCGAAGCATAAGTCAAAGCCTCTGGATTTGCCTTGGCGTAAGCAATATATTTTTCAAAGGTATCGAGCCCTTTAGTTTTGTTGCTCACCAACAAAAAAGGCAACCACGACGTTTGGCCAATCGGTGCAAAATCCGTCAAGGGCGAATAAGGCAGATTTTTCATCAGGTGCGCAGCCGTGCCCATCGGCGCGGTCGCGCTCAACAGCAAGGTGTACCCATCGGGTTGCGACTTAGCGACCTCAGCGGGGGCTAAGGTGCCGCCTACGCCCGGCTTATTTTTGATGATGATGGGCTGACCAAGATCTTTACTCATCTTGTCGGCCAAAATTCGACCAACCGAATCGGTGGAGGTGCCGGGCGGAAATCCAACCCAGATGGAAAGGGGTTTATCAGGATAAGCGCCCTGCGCCTGGGTCAGGGTCGAGAACGATAGTGCCAAGAAACAGGCGCTGGTGAGCGCAAAGGATCGAAGCAGCTTCATAGGGTGAGCCTCCTTAGGTTTATCGTCTAGATTTGGGTAAAGTCTAACGCGAAACCGCCTGTTTCAGGCTAAAAATTGCCGCCTCAGTCGACAGCGGGCATGCCAGACGGGTAAGATTCAGCTAAATAAAATTATTCATGAGTATTTTTAGGGATTGTCCGACATGCCATCCTTCGCCACCCGCGAGCACGCGCTTGCAAACCGCCACTACAACAAACTACCTAATGGCACGATCACGCATGTGTCATCTTGTATTGGCATTAACTCGGTTGCGCGTAAAGCCACCGGCTTGCCGGCGCGCCCTGCCCTAGGGTTTCCCCCCCCGCTTGAACCGATCGCTTTTTTGGTCGAGCAAGCGGCCAATATGTCGATCCCCGGGCATTATCATCAAGCCGATCAGTTTCAAGTCTTCGTGGCCGGTGGTGGTAAGTTCGGTGTCAAGCCGATCGAAGGCCTGACCGTGCACTACGCCATGGGCTTTACGCCCTATGCGCCGATCCATGCAGCCGAAGCAGGCGTTGAGTACTACACCTTGCGCAATGGCTGGGATCCGGGTGCGCGCTGGATGCCCGACTACAAAGAGGGGCTCAAAGGCCGTACAAAAGACTATCGCCATGGCTTAGGCCTCGTTCCGGCTTTATTGGGCGACGCGAATGGTCCTAAAAATCTTACCGGCGTGCTCGAACATAACGTCGTCCCTTTTGAGGCAGATGGCTTGGGCGCGACGGTTTACCATGCCGCGCCAGGCCAACAAATCGCAGGTCCTGCGCCAAGCGAGGGGCGTGGGCAATATTGGATGGTAATGAGTGGCGAGTGCCAACTCAACGAGCACGTGGGTGGCAGACAGGCTTTGTTATTTGTCGACCCCACCGAGCAGGCGCCCGTAATCACCGCAGGCAAAGACGGTGCGTCGGTCTTGCTGATGCAGTTTCCAAAGCGCGAACAGTAATACACGGTTCGAGGCAATCGCTAGGTTTGGCGATTTTACAAAGGTCAGGCCTGCAAGCAGGCCTGACGTAAACAGTAAGAGCAACTAGCGCGCTGGGTGACAGGCAGCCAATCTGACCTGAGCCGTCCTTTAACGACCCTTAAACTGCGCGGGGCGTTTTTCTAAGAACGCAGTACGGCCTTCTTTGAAATCGTCACTTGCAAAACACGCCTTCACCATTTCAACGGCGCGCTTAAGGTCTTGCTCTTCCGGCTGAGCACACACCTGACGAATATTAAATTTGCTGGCAGCCATGGTTAACGGTGCGTTTTCAGCAATCAGCTTGGTGTATTCGGCAATCACGGCATCAATCTCGTCACCCTTGCACACACGTGATACAAAGCCCATGCGCAACGCATCATGCGCAGCAAAGCGACGTGCCGTCACAAAAATATCGGTTGCATTGGCCAAGCCGATGATATTGGTAAAACGATTGATACCCTTGTGCCCATAGCCCAAGCCTAAGCGCGCGGCAGGCATTCTGAAGATTGCGTCTTCTGTACAAATGCGAATGTCGCAAGCCGCCGCAAGGCCCAAGCCGCCGCCAAAGCAGAAGCCACGAATTTGCGCAATCACAGGTTTTGAACACTCGACCGGCGCGCTCATTGAATCTGATACCGCGTCTTCGTAAGCGAGTTGAGTTTCTGGCGAGCTGCGCAAGGTGTCAAACTGAGAAATATCAGCACCCGAGACAAAGGCTTTTTCGCCCTGCCCGACAATCACGATGACCCGAACTTCAGGATCGGCGTCAAACGCGCGAATCGCTTTAGGCAAGTCTGTCCACATCTGCACGGACATGGCATTCATTTTATTGGGGTTCGAGATCAGGATCGTACCGATCGCGCCCTTTTTCTCGGCAATGATGCTGCCGACGATGATTTTTTTCTCTGTGCTTGAGTCTGCCACGTAAATTCCCCTTTTTGGACATTGTTAATTGCTCTTAGTCTAGCAGTATCACTTGCAAAAACACCCAAAGCAACATATAAAAGACTTCGAAAGTCGGGCAGTACACTCGAATTTACAGAATAATCTGCCCGACCGCCTTTGCCTTTCAATCTAAATCGAAAATCATGTCAAAAATTCAGGCTTCTTCAGCACTTTCAAATCTTAAAGTTCTCGATATGTCTCGCGTGCGCGCGGGGCCAAACTGTGTCCGCTTGCTGGCCGACTTCGGCGCAGATGTGATCCGGATTGAGCCGCCCAAGGGCGTCGATCCTAACGAAGCCATGTTTGCGGCCAACCGCGAGGGTGGCGACTTTCAAAACCTGAACCGCAACAAGCGGGCGATGACGTTGAACCTCAAAAAACCCGGCGCACTCGAGATCATGATGCGTTTGGTAAAAACCGCCGACGTCGTGGTTGAAAACTGGCGTCCAGATATTAAAAACCGCTTGGGGGTTGACTACGAGTCACTGGCTAAAGTGAACCCCCGTATTATTTTGGCAAGCATCTCGGGCTATGGCCAAGAAGGCCCCTACGCGTCACGCCCTGGCTTTGACCAGATCATGCAAGGCATGGGCGGCTTGATGTCAGTCACTGGCATCCCTGGCCAAGGCCCGGTTCGTGCTGGCTTGGCCGTTGCCGACATGAGCGCAGGCTTATATGCCGGCATTGGTATTCTGACCGCCCTGCTCGAACGCGAGCGTTCAGGCAAAGGGCAATGGGTGCACGCCTCACTGTTACACGCACAAATTGCGATGATGGATTTTCAGGCAGCGCGCTACCTCAACGAAGGTGACGTCGCAGGCCAGGCAGGTAACGACCATCCCACCTCAAGCCCAATGGGCTTGTTTGAGGCCAGCGATGGCGTCTTTAACCTAGGCGCGTCAGGCCAAGGTAACTGGGTGCGCTTGTGCGAACTCGCCAAGCGCCCTGACTGGATGGCAGACCCTGACTTTGCCAACGAAAAAACCCGTGCAGTGAATCGCACTAAGTGCAACAAAGCACTCAACGAAGTGTTTCGCACCCAAACGGTTGACTACTGGGTCGATAATCTGAACAAGGCGGGCGTACCTGCCGGCCCGGTCTACAACGTGCCAGAAATGTTTGCCGATGAGCACATCAAGCAGTCGCATATTTCTAAAATGGTCAAAGATAAAGGCGGCAAAGAAAAAGGCTTTATTACGCTGCCAACCATCCTGAGCCGCACACCTGCTGACGTCGTGACCACCGCGCCGCAATGGGGCGAACACACTGCTGAAGTCTTGGGTGAAGTCGGCTATTCAGAAGCAGAAATCGCCAAGTTTTACGAGCAAGGCGTGTTGTAAATTATTCAGACGGTCGCGATATTTTTTTATCGCGACCAGTTCGGCATACAAAAATTCTAACGAGAGACAACATGCCTACAGTAACATCGCACGATGGGATCCCCCTTTTCTATGAGATCCACGATTACACCGATCCCTGGAAAAACGCACCCACCTTAATTCTGCAACACGGGTTTGGGCGCTCAGGACGCTTTTGGTACAACATGATCCCGTACCTGTCACGCTTTTATAAAGTGCTGTGCCCGACACTTCGAGGCTTGGGTACGCATTACGACATGCCCAACCCAGACCAGAGCATCACCGCTGAAAACTATATTAAAGACCTGATCACAATCTTAGATCACCTCGGGCTTGACCGCGTGCATTACGCCGGCGAATCCCTCGGTGGCATCATTGGTATGTATTTATCGGGCATGCACCCAAAGCGCGTGCGTACGCTCTCAATGTTTGCAGCACCCTTGATTATCAGTACAGCCACGCAACAGACCTTCACCTGCGGTTTCCCAACTTGGCAAGACGCCTTAAAAACACTAGGTGTCAAAGGGTGGTCTGACAAGGTCAACAGCCTGACGCGCTTCCCACCCGGAACCGATCCAGCCATGCTTGAGTGGTTTTCTCAAGAGATGAGCAAATCAAAACTTGAAGTCGTGATTGCGATGTCACGCCTGGCGGGCAAGGTTGACCCCACACCGGTACTGAGTCAAATTGAAGCGCCGGTCCTGGGTCTGTATCCCAGCCAGGGCGGAACGATCACTTCGAACGAACAGTTCACCAAGTTGCGCGCGCATATTCGTGATCTAAAAATCGTTCACCTTGATACGCGGTACCACATGGTGCAAACCATGGAGCCCGCTTCTTGCGCAAAGCATGTTCTGTATTTCTGCTCTGAACACGATGGCACCCCCTGCCGCGAGGCATAAGGAAATGACAATGATCCAACGTAATCGGCAAACCCTAGGCAGTGCACTGCTGGCCGCAGTCATTTCACTTTTTGCGCTCGCGCCCACTAGCGCCTCAGCGCAATCAGACGAACTACTCGCCGCCGCAAAAAAAGAAGGCAAGGTGATGATCTATGGTGAGATGATCACCCCCACAATGCGCAGCATCAAAGAAGGCTTCGAAGCAAAATATCCGGGCATCACGATGGAGTTCATCTATCTATCGGGAGCGCCACTCATGAACCGTATCGTGTCAGAGCAAGATGCGAAGCGCTACCTTGCCGATGTCATTGCAGTCGACACCATTCGCATGCCCGTATTAAGTGAAAAGGGTTATCTGGCTCCCTACAAGTCTGTGAATGAAAATAATTACGATGCCAAGTGGCACTCTAACAACCCACCGCATCTGTGGGTTCGCAACCACATGTATTTAGGTGGCATTTTTTATAATTCAAAGATAGTCGCGCCCGCTGATGCGCCCAAGACCTATGAAGACTTGCTCAACCCAAAATGGAAAGGCAAGATCGCTCTGGTGAGCCCCGTGACGAATGATTTGATTTTTGCTCTGTATGCAGGTCTTGTGCGTGACATGGGAGAAGAAAAAGCCTACAAGTTTTTTGAAGCACTCGCCGCACAAAAACCCTTAGTGTTTGGGCCCGGCGGTATTCGCGTCTCTCAAGGGGTTGGCACGGGTGAGTTTCCGGTCGGAATTGGCTTTATCGGCCACACCTACAGCGTAGGCCTTGAGACTGGCTACAACATGGCGATCGCCAAAACCGATCCGCTGTATGCGGTCGGCGGACCAGGTTTTGCCTTAGTCAAAACCGCGCCGCACCCTAACGCCGCCAAGCTCGCAATCGATTTCATGCTTTCGGCACCCGTTCAAGAAAAGCACGCAAAGATGGGATACCGTAGCAATAATCGCGAGGCTAAAGGTCTGCCTGAGCTCGACGCGGCAAACATGTCACTGGCGCCAGTGCCCACGGGTGCAGAGGCCGACAAATTGAGAAAAAAACTAAAAGATCTGTTTGGAGGTTAATTGCGCAAGTGAGCTGGCTTTAAGGGCCTGACGCGCTCCTATCCTCAAACTCAGGCATCCATGATCCGTCTAGAACACGTCCATAAAACCTTTCGCTCGCGCGGTCGCACCGTACATGTCATTAACGACATCACGCAAGCCATCCCAGATGGTTCGTTCTTTACCCTACTGGGTCCGAGCGGTTGTGGCAAAACTACGACCTTGCGCGTCATCGCGGGCTTAGAGCGTCACGATGCAGGCGAAGTATGGTTCGATGATTCGCTTATCTCCGCTCCCGAGAAAAAAATATTCACGCCGACTAGTGCACGCGATATCGGGATGGTGTTTCAGTCTTATGCCATCTGGCCACACATGGATGTGTTTGATAACGTCGCCTACCCACTCACAACTGGCCGACATCGCGTTGACAAAAGCACCATCACTCAACGCGTCACTCAGACCATTGAACTTGTTGGCTTAGGGACACTTTTGCATGCGCCTTCCACAGCGCTCAGTGGTGGCCAACAACAACGCGTGGCACTGGCGCGCGCGCTTGTCGCCCAACCCAAAGTCCTGCTGCTTGATGAGCCTCTGAGCAATCTTGATGCCTTGTTGCGTGAGCGCATGCGCGGCGAACTCACACAACTACAACGTCGACTCGGCGTCACCTCGGTGTATGTCACGCACGACCGCGCCGAGGCGCTATCAATGTCTGACTACATTGCCGTGATGAACGCGGGCCGAATCGAAATGACTGGCACACCAAATGAGATCTATACCAAGCCAGCCACAATGTTTGTCGCGCAGTTTTTAGGGCATTGTAATTTTATAGAGGGCACTGTTCGCACTCGTCACAACGATCGTTCGGGCATTGCGCAAACTGCCTTTGGCTCAATCTCAATCAACATGCTCAGTGTGCCTGCGATCGACGAGGTAATCCAACTACTGATTCGCCCAGAAGACTTCAGCACCGTGCCTGCATCCACGCACGGCAGTGACCCCGCTCACAAGCCGCTCGCCATACCGGCGCGCGTGCACAATGTGATGTATTTTGGGGAGCACTACGAAGCCGACGCAGTCGTGGGCGAACAGCGCCTGCGGTTCAAAAGCAACAGCGCCCAGGCCCCCGCAAGCGATACGGTGACCCTCACGCTCAAACAATCTACGTGCTGGGCCTTTGCGGGTAAGGTGAGCGCTTGAGTCGCGGTCTAGAAGCCGTTGGGCTCACGCCAAAGTCTCTCTTGCTCTTGGGCCTATTGATTGTCAGCGCTACCGTTCTGGTTCCCTGCCTCATGTTGGTTTACGAAAGCCTCACTGTCTTAGACAAGGGAGTTCGACAAGCCACCCTGCAAAACTACGCCAATATCTTGTCTGAAACCCGCAGCTTCGAGCTCTTGGGGCGAACGGTTCTGTTTAGCGCGGTCATGACCGTCTGCGCTGGCAGTTGTGGGTTTCTATTTGCCTGGCTCGCGGTGCGCACCAACACGCCAGGGCGGCGCCTGATGCCGATCGCAGTACTGCTGCCCTATCTGATCCCGCCCACGCTTGGCGCCGTTTGCTGGATCCTACTGTTATCACCGCGCAACGGCATTATCAATCAATTACTTTCGCCGATTTTTGCAGACGGCCTCTTCAATATCTATTCATTTTCAGGGATGGTGTTTGTCGAAGCGCTGTATACGTTTCCTTTGGCCTTTATTTTTTTCTACGCCTCCTTATCCGCAATCGATCCAGTCTTGGAAGAGGCCTCGGCCGCTGCTGGAGCCGGCCCCCTGCAGACCTTCTGGAAAATCACGCTACCGCGCATGCTGCCCACGTTGATTTCGGTCGCTACCATCTTATTTATCATTGGGCTTGAAAGCTTCGATGTCGCCTGGTTTTTAGGCTATCCCGCCAAGATCTATATTTTAAGTATCGAGGTTTTTTTACTCACTCGCTTTAACTACCCTTCTGATATTGGTGGCGCAGCGGTCTACGGCGTGCTCGCACTGATCGCTGCCGCGGCGCTCGTACAGCTCTACCGTCATGTCACAGCAGATGATCGTAAGTTTGTTGCCATTACAGGAAAAGGCTATCGCTTAGGCACCTTAGACATTGGTCGTTATCGCTGGGTCGCCTGTTTGAGTTTTTATGCGCTCATCATCGTCATCGGCGTCATCCCTATTTTTCTTTTAGGGGCAATCTCTCTGGATGCCGTCACGTGGCCATTCAGTCTCAGTGGTACGGCTCGGTTTGATAACTATAAGTGGATCTTTAGTGACTCAGAATCACTGCGCGCAATCACCAATACCGCAATGATCGCACTGGGTGGTGCCACGATTGCTGTCACCATTGGTTTTGTGATTTCGTATGTCTGCACCCGTACCGACGTCAAAGGGCGTGGCGCCTTGGATTACATCGCCTTTTTACCTTTTGCGTTTCCAGGGTCAGTGCTGGCGATCGGGATCATTTCAACCTTTATCGACTCACCGCTTTACAACACGATCTGGATCATGCTGTTAGCCTTTTGTATTAAGTTCATGCCCTACAGCATCCGAAATATCAACTCAAGCATCATGCAAGTTCACCGCGAAATGGAAGAGGCCTCACACGTTTCGGGTGGCACCATGCTGACCACGATTTGGCGCATCGTACTGCCGCTGGTGATCCCTGGGCTGATTGCCGCCTGGTCGTTATTGTTTATCGTTTTTGTCCGGCAATTTAGTTTGCCGATTATGCTGTCATCACCCGGTTCGCAAGTGCTCACCATCATGCTGTTTCAAGAATGGGACGCCGGAAAAATGGGCCATGTAGCCGCCTACGGCATCTTGATGGTCAGTGCCTCACTGCCCTTTATGGTGGCAGCAAGACTATTATCCCGCCAAAAAGGGGCGGTCTAAGCCGCCAGGACGGCGGTTTAGCCTGAGTCGATTATTCGTCAGCAATCGGGTTGCTCAACACACCCACACCCTCAATATCGATCTCAATCGTATCGCCTGCTTTCATGAATACAGGTGGTTTTCTGGCATAGCCAACGCCGGCTGGCGTACCTGTGATCACCACATCACCTGGCTCTAGGGTCAGGCACTCAGTGATCAACACCAGTGTTTCAACGATGCCCCACAAAAAGTTTTTGGTGTTGGCATCTTGCATGATCTGGCCGTTCAGGCGCGACTGAATCCGCAGCCCATCTGCCCCACGCGGCAACTCGTCAGGCGTAACCAGCCAGGGACCAAAGCCACCGGTGGCATCAAAGTTTTTGCCGATCGTCCATTGCGTTGACTTGCGTTGATAATCGCGCAAACTGCCATCATTAAAGGCGCTGTAGCCAGCCAAACAATCCAAGGCGTTTGCTGCAGTCAACTGCTTGGCGCGCTTACCCACCACGAACGCGAGCTCGGCCTCATAGTCAAACTTGTCAGACACCTTAGGGCGAATCATCGGCTGCAAGTGACCCACCATTGAGCTCGGGCCACGCATGAAGAAACTTGGGTACTCTGGGCGAGCGTGCCCACCCTCAGCGGCATGATCGGCGTAGTTCAGGCCCAGACAGATGATTTTGGTTGGATTTTCTACTACCGGAATGAACTTGATACCCTGAACCGATTTGATCGAAGCGGTTGAGCTTTTTGCCAACTCAGCAATACGCGTCATTGCACCGGCGGTCGAAATCACTTCGAGTAGCGTCTTGGGCAAAGTGGCGTCCGTTGCCGCAAGGTCGATAAACTCGCTTGAATCTTTAGCGCGCAATAAGCCCACACGCTTTTGCTGGCTTTGGTCTTGATAACTAAATAAACGCATTCGATTTCCTTGGGTGTTGATCAGGTTATTACGCTTGGGCAGTCACCCACAGCTTTTAAACTTGCAAGAAGTTACTCCTAAAATCCAGAAACCACCAAATCAGAGCTTTGCCAACAGGTCGTGGTTAAGCCACCACGCTTGCGCATCGGTTCTAACGCCCCAAGAGCAACCACGCCCCCACCACCGCGCCCAACACGATGCGGTACACCGCAAACACGCGGTAGGTGTGGCGCGATACAAAGGCCAAGACTGCACGCACCACAAACAGCGCGCTAAGAAAGGCGCTGATGAATCCCACTGCGATCGCAAGCATATCTTGCTGGCTAAGCAGGCTAGCGTGCTTATAGGTATCGTAAAGCGCCGCGGCTAACATTGTTGGCATCGCAAGAAAAAACGAAAACTCTGTCGCGGTTTTGCGTTGAATACCAGACAGCATGCCGCCGATAATCGTTGAACCCGAGCGAGAGGTACCCGGCACCATGGCCAAGCACTGACACAAGCCCACCACAAGTGCTTGCCGCCAAGTGATCTGCTCGAGGGTAAGCGCACTCGCACGTGGGTCAATGCCCGAGGCTGGCCGATTGCGCTCGACCCAAAGCATAATCAACCCCCCAACGATCAAGGTCACCACAACAACACCTGGGTGAAAAAACAAAGCCTTGATGGCCTTGATAAAAATTAACCCGACAATCGCAGACGGCAAAAAGGCGATGAGCAAATTGCGAGTGAAGGCGACCTCAACGGGCTCGAGTCGCGCTGTACCCACGATCAATTGAATCAAACGCGCTCTGAAGATCCACATCACAGCCAAGATCGAACCTAACTGGATCACAACCTCAAAGACTTTGGCCTCATTTGAAGAAAACTCGATCAAGTGCCCAAATAGGATTAAGTGTCCTGTACTTGAGATAGGCAAAAATTCAGTCAGGCCCTCGACAATGCCTAAGAAGAATGCTTTGAGAAGATAAATCGTTGGTTCAGTCACGCGATAGGCCCTGAAATCATGCAATGAATGGCGTCTTTAGCAAAAAAGGCTTGAGATGCCAACTATACTAGTTTCGATTATCGACACCTTACGCGAGCACAAGCATGTCAACGAATCTTACCCGCGAACAGCGCGATGACGCCTACAACAATTCAAAGGCAGTGGCGAACAGCGCCGAGATCCTCGCCGCTTGGGCGCACCGCAGTCAAGAGTTTAGAGCCGCACACGCTTCGCATCTAGATATTTCGTACGGCAGCAACGCGCGCCAATCGTATGACTATTTTTCGGCGGGCAACCAAAGCCCAGTCGTTGCTTTTATTCATGGCGGCTTTTGGCAAAACCGCGCGAAGACCGATTTCACCTTTATCGTCCCGGCTCTCATAGAAGCAGGGATCAGTGTTGCCATGATGGGCTACACGCTAGCGCCCGAAGCCAAAATGGCGCAGATCGTGCAAGATATCCGCTTAGGCCTGCGCGCAGTCAGTCAAAAAATCGAAGCTCGTCGCGCAAGCAACCCTGGCATTTGGCTCAGCGGCTGGTCGGCGGGTGGTCACCTGACAGCGATGGCGCTTGACGAGCCCTGCGTGATCGGTGGCACGGCCATTAGCGGCATCTTTGATCTTGAGCCGATGCGCCATTGCTATCTCAATGAAAAACTGAGCTTAGACGAGGCGAACGCGACGAAATTCTCACCCATTAAATTACCGGCACTAAACGGCAAGATACTTGATCTGTTCGTAGGTGAAGCAGAGCTACCCGCGATGCAAACACAAACGATTGAGTTTGCTCAGTACCGCGCCAATGCTAAGGCGCCTGGCATATTTGAAAACCTGCCGGCGCTCAACCATTACACAATTCTTGACGAAATGGCCAGCGTCAAGGGCAGGATTTTGCAGTCGATCAAAGCACACTTCTAACGAGATGCTAAGGCTACGGCCGAGGACTTGGAAACACTTGATGTGATACGTGGCTGCCATCAGATTTGACACGCACCAGCACCATATCACCCACTGGCACCGCCCGCCCCGTGAGGGCCTGGATGTTGACATGATGGGTCACGAGGATCAAGGGTTGTTTCGGGTGCGCCTTCAGGCTTGCTGTGATGAATCTTTGTAAGGCATCCGTTTGCCGATTCGCCAAACTCATGTCATCAAAAAAAGAGTTCAATGAAGGTTCAACACTAACGGCACCCAGCGCCAACAGGCGTGCGGTATCCACACAGCGACACCAGGCACTACTAAATATTTTGGGGCTGCTCACGCCTTGCGCGGTTAACCATCGCCCGATTAACGCCGATTGTTGACGCCCTACTTCGCCCAAATTACGCTGAGTTGAGCATTGGTCAAGCCGGTAGCCGGGTGGGTCGCCGACGCCTGGTGCATCGGCATGGCGCATCAACAAGACGTGCTGGCCATCCGTCAAATCATCTATCAAGCCAGCTAGCGCAGGTTGAGCCCCCGACAGCAGCAGGCTGAGGCATGCCAGCAGAAGATAGGTCGGTTTTAACCAGCGCGGCACCGCGAAGATTTTTTTGCTTAAGGACTGCGGCAATACTTTGAGGGTGCGCTGCATGACAAGCTCTCGGGTTGGATGGTCTTCGGTGAGGGGTTCCATCACGAATACTAAATGTGACACTGCGTGGAGATCATCTCACAACACAAGAAAAAATCAAGAAAAACCGCAGCACTGCAGGAGATTACGCAGCACGCTTTAGCCAAACTTACGCAAAGCCTTCGATGCCCAAAAGGGCGATACGGCCAACGCGACACTTACCATCGAAAAAATAATACTGCTCGCGTAACCACCCGTCTGATCGTGAAACCAACCCGACAATAAGGCCCCACCAGCGGCTCCAACCGACATAAAAGCGTACAGTGCACCGTAAACGGTGGCTAAGCCAGGGCCTGGAAATAGCTTTGAGCAAAGCCCCGAAATAATCGGCCCGCGCGCGCCTTGCGCAATTCCAAAAAAGGCAACAAACCCAAACAAAAACCACGGTGAAGGGTAAAACGCCATCGCGAGCAAGTTAGCGAGGCCTAAAAATGTACAGCTAAACGTGATGGTCACAATCAAGCGATGACCAAACTTATCCGCCAGTTTGCCCGAAGAGCCCACGCCAAGCACAGAGAGCATGCCTGCAACGCCAAAGGCACTAGCCGCCTCAAACGCAGAGAAACCCGACTCTACTAAAAAGGCAATGGCCTGTACCGTCACTGTATAAATCACCAATGACGTAAAGAAAAATGCCTGCCCTAAGGCCCAAAATCCTGACGAGTGCATTGCCACGAACAGGGGTGCAAAAATATTTTTTGACAAGGGCGCTGACCCAAGCGACCTTGCGTAATCAGCGTGCCCTGCGCGAATAATGCGCCAAGGCAGCAGCATCACCAGCGGCAAAAGCACCAACATCAGGCCGCCTAAGATATGGTAGGCGCTACTCCAGCCAACCGTATCATTTAAGTACTGCGCGAACGGCACCATCACCAAGGTGCCAGCGCCAAACCCTGCATAAGCAATCCCGATGGCCGTACTCGTATTCGTTGGAAACCAACGACTGATTAGACTTTGCGAAGGCACCATCCCTAAAGCGGTCACTCCGATTCCGCCGGCTACGCCGACACACAAATGAAACTGCCAGAGCTGCGTCAAACTGCCCGCGATAAGATAGCCCAAGCCCAAGCTTGCAAAACCTACGGCACAGACAATCCGTGGCCCCAACCGGTCAAACATGATGCCGATCAACGGCGCAGAAAAGCCATTGGCCAGCATATAAACCGAGTACACGCTTGAGATCTCTGAGCGACTCCAGCCAAATTGCGTTTCGAGTGGCAACAAAAAGGTGACATAGGCGTCACCGATACCACGACCTAGCAGGTTGAACATAAAACAAATCACCAACACCGCAAAGGCCATGGTGGCATCTGTGGGCCGGGTGTTGCTAAAAGACTGCTTCACCTTAGGCGGGGCGACACTTCATAAAACCCGAGCGAACACAGATACAAACGATTTCTCCGCGCTGATTAATACCATGATGCTCAAACTCAACAATGCCGGCATCTTTGCGCGACTTGCTCAGGCGTTTAGAAAGAATTTTTGTCTCGACATGGATCGTATCGCCATAAAACACAGGATGCGGAAACCGAGTGTCGGTCATGCCAAGATTGGCGATGGTCGTGCCAAGCGTGGTTTCGCCTACCGTAATCCCAATCACCAAACCTAAGGTAAACAAGCTATTGACCAAGATCTGTCCAAACTCTGTTTTGGACGCGAACTCTTTATCGAGGTGCAAGGGCTGCGGGTTCATGGTGAGTGTTGAGAACAGTACATTATCCATTTCAGTGACGGTGCGCGTCATCGAATGCTTGAACAGCTGTCCGACCTCAAACTCTTCAAAATACAAACCTGCCATGATGGTCTCCTAGTAGGATTTCGGTAAGCCAAGCACGCGCTCAGCGATAAAGCACAGAATTAATTGCGGACTGACGGGCGCGATGCGTGTAACCAGGACTTCACGCAAATAGCGCTCGACATGATATTCCTTGGCGTAACCAAAGCCGCCATGCGTCATGACGGCTTGCTGGCAGGCATTAAAGCCGGCCTCACCGCCCAGGTACTTCGCCGCGTTTGCCTGTGCCCCGCACGACTCACCCTTGTCAAACATTGAGGCCGCCTGAAAAACCATCAGGTTTGCCGCCTCAAGTTCCATCCAATTCGCGGCCAGAGGATGCTGAATCCCTTGATTCATGCCGATCGGACGATCAAACACCACCCGCTGCTTGGCGTATTCAGTCGCTTTTTTAAGTGCGATACGTCCTAAGCCGACGCCCTCGGCACCAATCAAGATCCGCTCGGCATTCATGCCGTGCATGATGTATTGAAAGCCCTTGCCTTCTTCGCCGATACGATCTTCGACGGGCACTTTCAAGCCGTCGATAAACAACTCGTTTGAGTCAACCGCTTTACGCCCCATTTTTTCGATTTCGTGCACGCGAATAAAGTCGCGATCGAATTGTGTGTAGAACAGACTCAGGCCGTCTGAGTGTTTAGTCACCTGCTCAAGCGGCGTCGTCCGGGCGAGGATCAACATTTTTTCGGCGACTTGTGCTGTTGAGATCCAAACCTTAGTCCCACTTAACACGTAGTGATCGCCCACGCGCTCGGCTTTAACTTTTAACTGGGTGGTGTTCAAGCCAGTGTTGGGTTCAGTCACGGCAAAGCAGGCGCGCTCTTTGCCTGAGATTAAAGGGGGCAACATGCGCTGCTTTTGTTCCTCGGTGCCAAACTGAACCACAGGATTCAAACCAAAAATATTCATATGCACCGCCGAGGCACCGCTCATGCCCGCGCCAGACTCACTAATAGTTTGCATCATGATCGTGGCTTCGGTGATGCCAAGTCCAGAGCCGCCATATTGCTCGGGGATACAAATCCCCAGCCAGCCATCCTTAGCCATCGCCTGGTGAAAATCAGTCGGAAAACCGCCCTGCCGGTCTTTTTCAAGCCAATAGTGATCGTCAAACCGTTCACAAATTTTGCTAATTGCTTCGCGGATACTTTCTTGTTCGGGTGTAAAGGAAAAATCCATGTTGACCTCTCGCAATATTTCAAAAACCTACTTTGTTCACTAATATAACAAGCACCCGCTGTGTCTAGCGAATACCCTGCTCGCGCACCTCGTGCGTCAAACGGTTTCTATGTTCTGGGTGCGCAATCGCAATCATGCGCTTGACCCTCTCTTGTAAGGTCTGCCCTTTAAGCTGCGCACTGCCCCACTCGGTGACCACCACATCGGCGTCAGTACGCAGGCTCGTTGCGGGCCCCTGCAGATTCACCACAATACGGCTTAGCTGCCCGCGCTTGGCTACCGATGGCAACGCAACAATTGACCGTCCGCCTCTGGCTGAGAGTGCGCCTCGTGTGAAATCCACCTGGCCGCCTGTTGCCCCAAGATATTTTCCGTCAATCACTTCTGCCCCGACCTGTCCAGTCAGGTCAACCTCGATCGCAGAATTAATCGCAACAAACTGATCAAGCTGCGCTAACGTAGAGTACGCGTGCACATAGCTAAAAGGCTGGATATTTAGCAACGCATTATGACGTGCAAACTCATACAACCGGCGCGTACCCATCAAAACGCCTGCTGTTGTCAGCCCACGGTCAAGGGTTTTAAATGCATTAGTCACTGCACCGCATTCGATTAAGTCAACTGCAACGTCGCCTAACATTCCGGTATGAATACCTAGATCTTTGCGGTCACTCAGCGCCGATAGAATGGACTCAGGTATTGCACCCACACCCATTTCAAGAATTGAGCGATCAGCGATAAACTCCACAGCGTGTTGTGCAATACTGATCTCAATCTCTGAGATTGGGCTCCGTTTAAGCTCAAGCAGTGCGCGATTCGAATGAACGATTGCGTCGATTTTTATTCCGTCGAGTGCGTGCGAGGTGAAAGTCCACGGCATCTGCTGATTGACTTCAGCAATGACTACGCGCGCGTGTTTTGCCGCAGCCATCAGATAATCATTAGCGATACCAAGACTGCGCCGACCGTCAGGGCCTTCCGGGCTTAGGTGGAGAAAGACCACGTCTGCTTTGGCCGCTCCCTCAGAAGACAAGCGATGAATCTGCGAACAATGGCTTGGGATCAACTGCATCGCACCAGCCTCGAGTAATTTTCGATTTTCACCAATACCGCAGTAGCTCAACATTGCCAGCCAATCTGCATGCTCGGGTTGCAGCGTGGGCGTGTATGTGGGCCCAACAAATACCGTGCACCCTCCGAGCGCCTGACGCTGGCTCACCAGCGCCTCGGTCAACGTCAAGGGTTCAGCTGTGCATTCGTTCCACCAGATGCCGTCACCGGGCCGGATCCAACGGGCTAAATCGATGGTCACGCTATGCGCCCACTTTAGACTTCGCCGTAAGCGTCACACCTTGCGCAATCAAAGACGCAATGTCAGCATCTGAATAGCCCAGCTCTTTTAAAATCTCAGCGCTATGCTCACCTAACTGAGGCGCCGCGCGTCCAGGAGTCGGCTGACTATCCGTCCAGGTTGTTGGCACCGCGACACGCCTCACTCGACCCTCTGTCGGGTGTTCGATCCATTCAAACATGTTGACCGCCTTTAAGTGCGGATCATCAAAAATCGTTTCAAGCGTATGCAGTGGCATCGTTGGAATATCGACCTGATCAAGCAGCTCAAGCCAGGCGTTAGTCGTGCGTTCTAAAAATATTTTTGCTGCAAGCGCTTGCAGATCATTAATGTGCTGCGTGCGGACCGTCAGATTTAGAAAACGTGGGTCGTTTTCAAAGATTGCTGATCGACCGATCGCTTTAAAAAACGAGGCCCATTGCTTATCGCTATAAATAACGGCACAGACAAAGCCATCGGCGGTTTTGTAGGGACGGCGCTCAGAGGCCAGCAACCTTGCGTATCCAGGCGGGCCGTTGGGCGGGTCAAAGGTTTGGCCACCAATGTGGTCACTGAGCAAATGACTAATCATCGTCTCAAACATGGGGATATCGATCTTTTGCCCACGTCCGGTTTTTTCTCGATGAAACAAGGCTGCGCATAAAGACGTCACCGCGTACAAACCAACCGTACGGTCGACAATATTTGACGGCACATAGCGCGGTACATCCGCACCCGCCTGCTTAATCAGGGACGGTAAACCAATCGCACCTTGAATTAAATCATCAAAGGCTGGCTTAGCCGCATAGGGGCCATCTTGTCCAAAACCAAACGTACCTGCGTACAGCAATCGAGGATTAATTTTTTGAACAACGTCGTAACCTAATCCGAGCCGTGCCATCGCCTGCGGGCGCACGTTGTACAGCAGCACATCTGCGGTCGCGAGCAACTTCTTAATCGCTTCAAGGCCCGCGGGTTGCTTTAGATCAAGAACCAAACCACGCTTGCTGCGATTGACATGAAGATACAGAGAGCCCATGCGAGGGTTATGCATCGGCCCTAAATCACGCACCATATCCCCAGCTGGCGCTTCAACTTTGATGACATCGGCGCCCATATCGCCCAATAACTGAGCGGCGTAAGGGCCCATCAAAATCGAGGTCATGTCCACGACACGCACACCCACCAAAGGACCAGTCATCTTCAAAATCCTTTTAACTCAACTGCGTCGCAGCAGCAATTTTTTTGGCTAAGCGCAAATGCGGTGTATCGAGCATCTTGCCATCGAGCGTGGCAACGCCCACACTCGTATTCGCGGCAAAGGCGGCAATCACTCGTCGAGCCCACTCTTGCGCCTGAGCGTCGGGTGTCATAGCTTGGTTGATCACCGGAACCTGCATTGGGTGAATCGCCGCCTTAGCTGAAAAACCATCGCGATAGGCACGACGTGTCTCTCGCAGCAGTGCCTCAGGGTTATTGATGTCAGTCGGCACCGTATCGATCGCAGGCACGCCGGCAGCAGCCGCCGCAAACAGACACAGGTTACGAACCAAACCAAAGGGCGAGGTCCACTGCTCGGGCGCCTCTTCATCTTTGTTTGTCAACGCGCCGATATCGCCAGCCAAGTCCTCAGCGCCCCACATCAAACCGGCCAACCGCGGCGAGGCGCCGCGGTAACTGTTCAGACCTGCGAGCGCCTCTGCGGTTTCTGTCACGATTGGCAGAATAGAGGTGTGAAAAGCGTCGCCGCCGCTCACCGGAAACATCTGCTCAAACGCTTCAAGATACGCGGCTAACAAGGCCACATCAGCCGCACCACCTGACTTAGGCAACGCGATCCCGTCCGGACGGCAGCGCATCACCGCACCCAAGTCGGCCAAGGTCATACCCGTCGTCAAGGCATTGACGCGTACATAAAGCTTTGGCGTTTTGACCCCAGAGGCCTTGACCTGGGTCAGAAATTTAACAACTTCGATCCGACCGTCTTCTTTGCGGGCGGGCGACACGGCATCTTCCAGATCAAAAATCAAAACGTCGGCGCCACTTTGCAGTGATTTTTCGAGTTTTCGTGGGCTGTCTGCAGGTACAAACAATAAGGAACGCATGGAGTGTCTCCGTTTTTTATGCAATGCGGCACGACTGTCAAACTCGCGCGCCGCTTAGAGTCAATATTATGACTTGAGTATAACGTGGCACGATCTACGGTTTGGGGCCGTCATAAAACTGAGGCCAAAGCTTGAGCGTGACTTCGCGGTTGCTGGCATACGCGTAGCAGCTATCAATTTTGACGGGGCGCCCGTTTGCGTCTAACGCCTCAGGCCGATCGCGTACCACAGGCCACAATGCCTGATAGGCCGCAGTCGCCATGGGGCCAAGCAACTCCATCAAATGCGTACAGCTTGCGGCGCCCTTTAATTTTGAGCGCACTAACTTTGCCCAGCCACCCCCAATGCGCTCGCCCTTCAAAACAGAAAGCGTTGGAGGTGCTTGCTTGCAGACGGTAAATGGCGTGGAATCTGACGATGAGAACACGTCATGAATTAAAAATTCGTCATCGATGACTAGCCTGATCCATAAGTCATGGATGGATTGACCCGCCGAAAGCACCCGGTTAGTCAAAGGCGCCACAAACTCAATCGGCTTGTTATCGACCACTCGCGCCTCAATGTCGTAGAGTCCATCGACTCGACGGTACGCTCGCATAGTGATCTGACGTTTATGAATTTCTTCGCGTTCAATACTTTCTGGCAGGGGCACGGTGGTTCTCTTTTAGACGGTAGGGTGTAAAAAAATCGACGACTGGCGCGCTGAATTTTATATAGCCACGGGCACATAACCGTGGCGCATACGCTATCTTAGTCGCTCAGCCTCAAACGGGCCAACCCAACCGCCTGCCACGCTGCCGCCTCAACACGCCAGTTCCGGGGCCCCTAGACAGATTATGGGTGTCAGTGTGCTAAATTTCGTCTTTTATGCCGAACCAAAATGTCTTTATTTAAACGCTCGGTTGTCTCCGAAATCGCTAATCACTTTAGCGTAGTGCTGTCGACGCTCATTGTGGTGTGGTTAAGTGTTGTCTTGGTGCGCTTGCTCGGCGAAGCGGCTGCGGGACGGATCGGGGCAGATGTCGTGGTCGGTTTAGCCACCTTTACACTCATCGCTGCGCTACCCATTATTTTGACCGTATCGATCTTTATCGGTGTGCTGACGACCGTCACGCGTAATTACCGCGAGTCCGAAATGGTCGTGTGGTTTTCAAGCGGCTTGTCGCTCGTCAATTGGGTCAACCCGGTGTTGCGCATCGCCCTACCGATTGCGGCGATCATTTCCTTTTTAACGCTTTACGCAACGCCCTGGGCGAACCGCCAGATTGGCGAATATCGTGCGCGCTATGAGATGCGTTCTGATCTGTCAAAAATCACCCCCGGTCAGTTTTTAGAAACTGAAAAGGGTGCCCGTGTCTTTTTTGTTGAAGGAACCACTAGCGTTAACGACAACCCGCTTGGCCAGGTGTTTATGCGCCTGATTGACCCCGACTGGTTAACCTTGGTTACCTCCGCCTCAGCCAGAATTGAAACCGAAGCCAATGGCGATCGGTTTTTAGTTTTAGGCGCAGGCCATCGCTACGACCTCAAACCTGAAACCTCTGAAATGCGCTTTGCAGAGTTTGATGCTTTCGGGGTGCGTATTGAAAGTAAAAATGCTGAAGAATCGCTCGAGCGGGCGCGTGCCACCACGCTTGAGAGTCGAAGATCTCGACCGACCGAGCTTTTAATCCGTGACAAAGAAAATAGCTCCTATGGTCAGATCATGTGGCGACTGGCTCTGCCACTGGCCGCCTTAAATCTTGCGCTGATGGCGATCCCGTTAGGTGCCGTCAACCCCCGCATCGGTCGCTCTGGCGATCTACTCATCGCAGGTCTGATCGCGATGCTGTACATGAACCTTATCAACATCACGCAAGGCTGGATTATTCATGGCAAGTTACGCTTTGTGATTGGAGTCTGGTTAATACACGCGATTTTTGGCGCATTTACGGTGATATTGCTTTGGCACCGCTTACGCGTCAAAGAACCCAAGCCGCCGGTTGTCGTAGCAGCCTGAGTCTATTTTGCACGGTAAGGGTAATGGCTGCAGAATTTGGACGCTCGCCAACGCTAACTGAACTATTTTTGATTTGACACCTTAATTCTTGTGCGAAAGATCATTGATTTATATGGTGTTTAAGTTTGCGGCTTCATCGTCAAAGCCGACGGCAAAGACGTCAAACGAGGCGACATCTTAGGGCGCACAGCATTTTTGGGACGCCCCGCCACATCGCGTATTTTAGGTAACGTCTTAGAAAATAGGTTTGCGTTAGCGGCCTGACTTCAACCATTTCGCCACAATATTGTCGGGTAAAAAAGCGCAGCCCTTTCACTGCGCTTTTGTTTGTCAATACAAATCGAAATAAGACTGAACCACCTCGGGGTCTTGCGTCACAGTTAACGCCAGCATCAATAAAATTCGACACTTCTGCGCATTTAAATTGTCTGACGCAACAATTTTTTTATCGCGTAGATATTTCCGCCGAGCAACGCGGCCCGCGCCACCGCGGTTTGCCTGAACCACCACTACGCCTTTTTTACACATACGCTCAAAGGCTGCATTTTGCAATGGTGGCGCGATTCCGGGAGGCAGGCCCGCAGAAATCAGTCCTTGCGCGCCCGCAGCCACAAACGCTTCGATAGCAACGTCGTCGGCACCTCCATAGGCATAAACGATGTCGACTCGAGGCAAGGTCTTCAGCGCCCGCACATCAAACACGGTATCAACCGTATGCTTGCGAACCGGGTGCCGATAAATCACCACACGATCACCATCAACCTGACCCAGTACACCAAAATCAGGCGTTCTAAATGTATTCAACCGATAGGTTGAGACCTTGGTCACCTCACGCGCCGCCTGAATTTCATCGTTTAACACCACCAGCACACCCAAACCACGCGTCAGCGGGTCGATGGCAGTTCGCACGGCTGAGATTAAATTCATGGGGCCATCGGTACTGACAGCACTTGCTGGACGCTGCGCACCGACGAGGACGACAGTCGACTTTATTTTTAAAGTCAGGTTCAAGAAATAAGCGGTTTCTTCCAGCGTCGCGGTGCCATGCAAAATCACGTAGCCGTCAAAGCCACCATTTTGAGCTTCCATCTGATGGATTAATTGAACAAGTTCAAGCCAATCTGCGGGGCCAATCGCCGTACTTCCCACTTCGCGAAAATTAATCGGCACCACATCAGCAAAACGAGCCAGTTCAGGCGTGCGGCCAATGATTTCAGCGGGTTGAGCTTTACGACTGGCATCTGGATAGTCCAGTACGTCCAGGCTGTCGGTTGCGATCGAAGAAATCGTTCCGCCTGTACCGATCAAGGCGACACGAGGTTTAGCGTTGGTTGCACTCATAAGAAGTAGGCTCCGTGTGTATGTTTAAGCAATAGGCTTAGTCTACCGCTTGTCGTGTTCGAAAAAAAATATTTTTGATTAACCGCGAGATTGCAATTTCAGTTTGACCGCACAGTGAGCTCAGTAACCTCAGCTTCGATGGCCTCTAGCAAACGCCGCGCCCAAGCTTGCGACAAGCCATGCCCAATGAGCACAATACGCGTACTTCGTTCGTTGGTCGGCCATCGCTCCAGCCAGGTCGGCTGATAAAACACATGCTGCACGCCATGAATCACCATCGGTCGCTCGGGCAACTCGGCAATATGCACAAGACCTTTAAGCCTCAACAAACGCTTACCTTCGTGCGTCGCCAGTGCCTCAAGAAGTAATGGGATCACATTCGCGGCGAGCGGCCGTTTTTGCACGAGGTCGATTGAGGTGTAAACCTGATCGGCGCTGAGCCCAGCCCCGTGCGCATGACCCGCATGTTCACGTGTTTTAAGGCTGAGTCGCCGATAACGACCAGCCGCTTGAGCAAAAATCTCAGGTGCGACCTGCGTCAACGCCTGTTCAAGTTCAGGGCCACTCACGCGACTCGCCGTTTGGTTCAATTGATCGATGGCAGAGGCAGTGCGAACGCGATCTTCTGCATCCGCTAAATCTTGCTTGCTTAGCACGATGACATCGGCCATCGCAATTTGACGACGCGCCTCGGCATATTGCTCGGCAGCCTGGGCGCCACACAATTCATCTACCACCGTGACCACACGATCAATCGTGAACTCGCTACCAATCGATAAGTCGCTCGTTAATGCCTGAATAATTGGGATGGGATCCGCTAGGCCTGAAGTCTCGATGATCACACGATTAAACGACACCTGTCCTTGCGCTTTGCGCTGACTGAGCTGGGCAAGCGTCTTAGCTAGATCCGTTTGTACTCGACAGCACAAGCAACCATTTGTCAGCTCGACCATGGTTTCATCACCGGTCTCTAACAACTCGTGATCAAGACCAACGGCCCCAAACTCATTCATGATAACGGCAGTGTGTGCGAAGGCTGGACGACGCAACAAACTTGCTAACAACGTTGTTTTGCCACTACCCAAAAAGCCCGTCAAGAGAATCAGTGGTGTCATATAGCTGACGAGGCGACGCCCATTCTGAGACGATCGCCGGGCCTGAACGTCGGCACTAATAATTGCCGTACAGTGCGAAGAACATGCAACACCGAGGCACAATAGTGTTCGGTGCGCAGCGTAACGGGATCGGGCTGTAACGCGGTAATGCACCACCGCATTGGACCGGGCTCGGTGAGCGCTTTTACCGTAAGCCCGACCACTGGGTCGCCAGCCGCCAATTCATATAAATAAATGCTTGGCAGGCCAGCAGGTTGAACAACCGCAGTGATGGCTACCTCCACCCGCCAATTCAGACCCCAATAACGCATACTCTCGTGCAATAGTGCGCCAAGTGCAGCGGTTGAGCCGCTTGCCTGCTCTACAGACATTACAGCTTAGCCCCGGCAAGAATCTCAGGCGCAATCTTGCGCTTCAAATACTGGCCATCGCTCAGCTTGCCAAAGAACTGGCCGTCTTCAACCATGATTTTTCCACGAAGCATCGTCAAACATGGCCATACGCCAACCTGGTGCCCCTCCCACGGGGTGTAGTCTGATTCGTGCAAATCTTTATTTTGAATCGTACGCGCAAGGCCTGGATCCAAAATCACCAAATCAGCATCACTGCCAGCAGCGATTGCGCCTTTGCGCGGATACATTCCTAAAATGCGTGCCGCGTTCGAAGAGATCAAATCAACAAATTGCGTCAGCGAGTAGCCGCGCTTTTCAACCATCTCTGTGTACATCAGCGAAACGCGTGGCTCAACACCCGTGTTGCCGCCGGTGGTGTCGTCGATGCGCTTACCTTGCGTTTTGACCGCCAATGAACAACACAACTCGTCGGTTGCGATTGAATGAATCACATCTTCACTGACCCCTTTCCATAACGCATCGGTATCCTCTTTGCCTTTCAGTGAAGGGTAGGTATGAAACATCTGCCCATTTGGAAGTTTGTAGTCTTCAGCTGTATGCAAAATATATTGATGGAGCGTTTCACCGTACACAGGCTTGCCGCGCGAACGTGCCTCACGTATCGCCTGCACACCCGTTCCTGCGCTCACGTGCATCATATAAATGGCAGTGTTCATTTCTTCTGCCAGCCGAATGACGCGCCTAAACGACAAGTCTTCAGATAAGGTGTTGTGCACCTCGGCCATGTTTTCGAATCCCGTACGGCCCTCGCGAAACAGCTTTTCATACATATGCATCACGATGTCATTGTCTTCGGCATGAATCACACCCAAGCCACCATTTTTGGAGAGCACCTTGAACATTTCCCAGATGTCGCCGTAACCAACCATCCGACCTTTACGACTTGGTGTGATGTCGGTCGTAAATATCTTGACGGTCGCATAGCCTGCCTGAATCGCTTCAGCCACCTGATCAGTTAAGCCGACTGGAAATAAACCTTCAACCATGAGGTGATACGCGAAGTCGGTAAAACACCGTCCAATCCAATCTTTATCACGCGCCTCAATCGTGCCCTGCACGGTGTTGCCATGCATCCAGCGCGCAAAGTCAATCATGGTGGTCGTACCGCCAAACAAGGCCGCACGACTCACAACTTCAGGTGGTGCAGTCATGCCTGACATACCGTCCGGGCCTGGTATGTGCCAAGCACAGTGCACGTGCGGATCGATTCCACCCGGAATGACGAGCTTGCCAGTGGCATCAATGAGACGCGTTTGTGGACCGACGGGGATCGCCCCGACAGCCGCCACAGCCGCGATCGTTTGGCCTGAGATTGCAATATCGTAGGCACCAACCCCCTGAGGCGTCACAACCCGGTCACTGCGAATAATGGTGTCGATCATTTTAAGTCTCCGACTTGAAAAACAAACCCACGAAAGGCTTGAGGCAATTAGTACTTTGTATTGATTGTGTATTCTAGAGTCATTATCGACGCAACGCGTCAATAATCACTATTCAGCCTTGGCCCCTGTGATTTTTACAATGTGTGCATACTGTGGGATCTCGCGTGCGATCACGGCCGCAAATTCAGCAGGTGTATTGGCGATTTTTTCAAGCCCGCCTTTTTCAAATAAACGCTCTTGCACATCTGGCATATTGACCGCGGCCATGAGGTCTTGATAGAGGCGGTCAACAATCGGTTTAGGCGTCTTCGCAGGCACCACCACGCCAAACCAGGACACAATTTCAAACCCCGTCAAACCGGTCTCAGCCACAGTTGGCAGATTCGGAGCTGATTGCACGCGCTTCGGTGTGGCCACAGCCAGCGCCTTCAGCTTACCGGCCTCAACGTAAGGCAAGGCCGAAAATAAGCCTCCTACCATCATCTTGACATGCCCAGCAAAAAGATCTGAAGTAGCCGGCGCTAGGCCACGATATGGAACATGCGCCAAGTCAATCTGCGCCATCTGAGCGATCAGCGCACCCGACAAATGACCACCTGAACCCGCTCCCGACGAAGCATAACTCAGCTGACCCGGACGGGCCTTCGCATAGGCGATCAGCTCTTGCATTGAGTTTACGGGTAACGACGGGTGCACCAACACCGCTAGGGGTATTTCAGCAATTTGCGAGACCGTCGCAAAATCTTTTTGCGGATCAAAAGGCAGCGTGCCATATAACGCCTGATTAACCACCAACGGTCCGTTAGTCGCCAACAAGAGTGTTAAGCCATCCGGCGCCGCTTTGGCCACCTCGTCGGTCGCGATGTTGCCTCCCGCACCCGAACGATTTTCGACAATGACGGACTTGCCCAGACTAATTGTCAATTTGCTGGCGAGCGTTCTGGCTAACAGATCAGCGGGTCCGCCTGGCGGAAACGGCACAATGAATTTGAGCGAGCGCTCCGGGTAGGTTTGCGCGAGCAAAGGGCCTTGTCCCGCCAGCAAACATAGCCCAAGCATGCACAGACGGGCAAAAGCACTCATGTGGATCTCC
This sequence comes from Bordetella parapertussis, assembly GCA_945872285.1. Classification (GTDB taxonomy): domain Bacteria; phylum Pseudomonadota; class Gammaproteobacteria; order Burkholderiales; family Burkholderiaceae_B; genus Zwartia; species Zwartia parapertussis_D. The sequence continues at coordinate 75,667 of CAMBZR010000002.1, forward strand.
TGGAATGTTGATGTTTGATAGCCTAGTTGTAGCAGCCAAACCCAGAGCAATCAAGCCATTTGACGTCGCCTGACACGCTCGCCTTGGATCAAACCTTGCACCAAAACTACTACAATGAGGGACCTTCGGTGACTTTTTTAAAGAAAACGACCATGACCTCAAAATTATTTTCCCGTTTTTGTTTGCTGTTCAGTATGCTGGGCTGCGCGCTCTCGCCTACGGCCTTTGCACAAACATGGCCCACTAAAGCCGTCACCTTTGTCTCGCCGTTTCCACCAGGTGGTTCGGTTGACCCGATCGCACGCTTATTGGCCGCAAAATTAACCGAAGCACTCGGCCAACAATTTATTGTCGAAAACCGCGTGGGCGCCTCGGGTTCGATCGGTACCGGCTATGTGGCAAAGTCCGCGCCCGACGGCTACACCTTTGTCTTTGTTTTTGATACCCACGCAGTGAATCCGTCATTGCTGCCAAAGATGACCTTTGACACGCTTAAGGATCTGGCGCCGGTGATGTTAATCGGCACAGCACCCATGGCACTTGCCACGGCACCAGGCAAGCCTTATCAAACGTTTGCTGACTTTGTCGCCGCTGCAAAAGCCAAGCCTGACTCTGTCAGCTACGGATCAATCGGCAGCGGGAGCCTTGGCCACCTGACCATGACGCTGGTTCAAGATGCTGGTAAATTCAAAATCGTACACATCCCTTACAAGGGTGGTGGCCCAATGGTGACTGACGTTTTAGGTGGTCAGATCGATTCGGGTATCGGCTCGGTTGCCGTCATGAGCGCGCACATCAAGGGTGGCAAAATGCGCCCATTAGCCGTCACCGGCGAGGCTCGCTCGACCGCGATGCCAGAAGTGCCAACTCTTGCCGAACTCGGCTACAAAGGGTTTTCGGCGGTGGCCTGGTGGGGCGTCTTTACCGCCGCAGGCACACCCCAACCTATCATCGACAAACTCAATGCAGAGCTCGTAAAGGTTTTGCAAAGACCAGAGATCAACAAACAGCTCAGCGAATCAATGGGTATGACGATCAAAGCTAGCAACCCAGCCGAGCTTCAAGCTTGGACGCAAGCCGAACTGCAACGTTGGGCCAAAGTGATTAAAGACAACAACATCAAGCCTGACTAACTCATTTTCTTGACTAAATCCTGCGTGGCGGCAACAAAACGATCGATCTGTTCGCGATTGTTCCACACGCAGGCATTCACGCGCTGAGGATGATCCATAGGCGCAGGCGCCAGCGTTAGCGGATCGCGATTTGGAATTGTCCCAGAAGCGAACTTAGCAGCCTCTGGGTCAGGCTTGCGAGTCAACCCGTTGTTACCCACACCCAACCCCGAAATTCTAAAACCATATTCTTTCAGAATCCGAGCACGAAACTCGACATTCAATTTTTCGTCCCAGCGCTGCTGCTGTGTGGGAAACGGATTAAACGCGATGATTCCGGATTTAAGAGCAGGATCACGCTGTGCGCCCAAGACTGCAGCCTCGCCAAAGGCTAAAACAAGCTGGTCGCGAAAATAATCGCCTAGGCGCAAATGCCAAGTTTCGATTCGTTTACGGCCCAGTTGATCCCATAACTCACACGCCTCGCCTAACGCGCGCCAGTCAGCCGACTCAGGAAAGCCGTACATGGACAAGGCCTCGCCGATATCCCAATCACCGCGCGAGCCATCAAACGGCACATTGCGAGACTGCGAGCGACTAATAAAAAACTTGGGCAAGTCAGTGCTGTTTGAGGCAAGTTTTTTGTTGCGAATGTAAAGTGCCCCCGTACCGCCGGGGCCGCATTGCCATTTGTGCCCGCACAGAGCAAAAAAATCGATTCCTGTTTCGTCCAGCTGTGGATCAAACATACCGTTGTAATGCGCACCATCCACGATGGTAATGGCACCAGCTTTTTGAGCTAAGGCAGCGATCCGGCGTTCGGGCAGGCGCTGACCGATCGGCCATAACGGTGACGAAAAGAAAATCGCTTTCGTTTTGCCCGGCACGACTTGCCGCTCAAGCGCCGCCACAACCTCGTCAACAGTTGCGTTAGCGTGCACCGGCACACCCCACTGCTTAATCGCTACACCGTACCGCGCGGCAGTGCGTAGCGCCAAGGTGATCCCTGTGGGATGCTCAAGCGGCGTCATCAGCAATTCATCGCCAGGTTTCCAGTCGATGCCATTGAAGATGAGTGAAAGCGCATCGGTTGTGTTACGAGTGATGGCGATCTGATCAGGCGTTGTGCCATAGCACTTGGCAATCTTCGCACGTGTCTTTGCCGAGGGCTCAACGTACACCGGAAACGGATCGCGAGCGCCCTGATCAAGCCCATCTTTCAAGTGCGACAACACACTTTTGGGCATCGAGCCCTTTTGCGCTGCCATGAAGTAAACCACGTTGGGATCAAGGGTGAACTCTTGAGCAAACTTTTTAAAGAAAGGCTCTTGCTCAGCAAAATAAGCGCTTGCCTCGGCAGTCATTGCGCCTGAGACAGGCGCGGTCGCACCTGTTTTACCAAGAGCAGTCGTCTGCGCCAACGCCGCTGTCGGGGTTAAAAACGCCGTGGCTAAGCCAAAGGTCATGGCGCGTCTGGAGGTATCAATTTGATCGGTCATCGGAGTCTCACCTGTTGAGCAAAGCCTTTCTGGCACATAAATTGCTTAGTTAATCGTCGAGCGCCCCACCTCTGCGACGTCTCATGATAGCCTTATCCCAACAGAAAACAGAGAATTTCAATGACCTGGTCGATCTTAGCGCGTGACGAATCGGGATATTTTGGTATGGCGATCGCCAGCCGATTCTTTGCCGTGGGCTCTCTTTGTGTGCACAGCCGACGCGGTGTAGGCGCGCTCTCGAGTCAGGCGCTGCTGAATCCGCTTTATGGTCCGGCGGGATTAGATTTACTCTCACAACAGCGATCGCCCGAGCAAACGATTGCAAAGCTGACTGCCAACGATCAAGGGCGTGATCAAAGGCAGCTACACATTTTGCCTTTCAAGGGATTACCTGCCGCACATACCGGCTCGGCTTGCGTTGATTGGTGTGGGCATCTGCTTGAAGAGGGCTTAAGTGTCGCAGGTAATATGCTCGCGGGCCCTAAGGTGATTGAACACACGGCGCAAGCCTTCAAAGACACCCGTGGCAAGCCGATGGGCGAACGTCTGCTCGCAGCGCTCGACGCTGGTCAGGCTGCTGGGGGTGATAAGCGCGGCAAACAAGCCGCCGCGCTCAAAATTCATAACGATGAAGATTACTTGCAACTAGATTTGCGTGTGGATGACCACGCAGAACCTTTCATTGAACTCAGACGTCTCTACAACAAAAGCCTTGAGCGCTTTCAACCTTTTCTAGACTGTTTGCCGAGCCGTCATCGGCCCTCTGGTATCACCGAGCGCAGTGAAATCGACGCGCACATTGAACAGTATCTTGCTCGTATCAAAGGCGCTTAGGTGACTGCGCTGCTGGAAGTCTCGAATTTAAAGACAAGCTTCGTCACCGAAGAAGGTGAGATCACGATCGTCAATGACGTGAGCTTTAGCGTGCACGCCGCTCGCACACTCGCGATCGTAGGCGAATCCGGTTGCGGCAAAAGCGTCACCGCGTTATCGATCATGGGTTTGTTAGCCAAGCCCGCCGGGCGCATCCAACAGGGCTCGATTTGTTTTGAGGGCCAAGAACTCGTTGGTGCGCCAGAGAGTATGCTGCAAGATTTGCGCGGCAACGGTATGTCGATGATCTTTCAAGAGCCCATGACCTCGCTCAACCCAAGTTATACCGTCGGCGAGCAAATTATTGAAGGCTTGATTAAGCACCGTAAACTCAGCCGAACACAGGCGCGCGAAAAGGCTATCGAGATTTTGCGTAAGGTGCGCATCCCGTCACCCGAACAACGCTTGGATGAGTTTCCACACAAACTGAGTGGCGGCATGCGCCAGCGTGTCATGATCGCGATGGCACTTGTGTGCGAGCCGCGCGTCCTGATTGCCGATGAACCCACCACTGCGCTAGATGTCACCATTCAAGCGCAAATTCTTGAATTGATGCGTGCCTTACAACAAGAGACGGGTACAGCTATTATTTTAATCACGCACGATCTGGGCGTCGTCGCTGAGGTCGCTGACGAGGTGATTGTGATGTATGCAGGCCGTGTAGTCGAGCGCGCTCCAGTGCAGGCTGTGTTTGACAGGCCGCAACATCCGTACACGATTGGCTTGCTTGGTGCGATTCCGCGTCTTGACCTTGAGCAAGCCCGACTAGTGTCCATTGAGGGTCAGGTCCCGAGTCCGGCGCAGCCGCTTGCGGGCTGCAGCTTTGCGCCACGCTGCCCTTTCGCACAACCTGAGTGCTCAAACCAAATCCCGGTGCTGCGCGCGGTGGGCGACGCGCATTTTTCAGCATGCCTGCGCGCCCCGCTTGAGGCTGACGAACTTTTGAGCGGGATCGTCGGTGAGGCCACCGTATGACCACCCCAACACTGTCCATGTCAACGCCGCTGTTGCAGGCCAAAGGTTTAGAAAAATATTTTCCAGTACGGCGTGGATTTTTTGGCCGTGTTCAGGATTATGTTCGTGCAGTCGATGGCGTTGATCTCACGCTCGAGCATGGTGAGATTCTTGGTCTTGTCGGTGAATCGGGCTGTGGCAAATCAACGCTTGGTCGCCTACTGCTGCGTTTACTTGAACCAACCGGTGGCAGCTTGCACTTTGACAACAAAGATCTGCGCACCTTAAATACCAAGGCGTTGCGCGTTGAGCGACGCAATATGCAATTGATCTTTCAAGATCCGTATTCGTCGTTAAATCCGCGCATGACCATTGGCCAGATGCTCGCCGAGCCGCTTAGGGTACATGGCTTGCACGTCGGCCGCGAAACCGCCCGGGTCGCTGAGTTGCTGCGCACCGTCGGTTTAAGACCAGAACACGCACAGCGCTATGCCCACGAATTTTCGGGCGGTCAACGTCAACGTGTCGGGATCGCGCGCGCCTTGGCGGTTGAGCCCAAACTGATCGTCTGCGACGAAGCGGTTTCAGCGCTTGATGTTTCGGTTCAAGCACAAGTGATCAACCTGTTGCAAGACTTGCAAAAACAGTTCGGTTTGTCATACCTGTTTATTGCGCACGATTTAGCTGTTGTGAAACATATCGCGACACGCGTCGCGGTGATGTACTTGGGGCGTATTGTTGAAATTGGCGAAAAAAAGCGTCTCTTCGCTGCACCTGCGCATCCCTACACGCATGCACTGATGCAAGCTATCCCCCTGCCCGACCCAACGGTTACCAGGCAGGGCGTACTATTAACAGGCGATGTACCCAGCCCGCTTAGGCCACCTTCGGGATGCCATCTACATGCGCGCTGCCCCTCTGCGCAAGGCAAGTGCAGCCAAGTTGCCCCAGCGTTGACCGGCACGCACGAGCATGCGGTGGCCTGTCATTTTCCGTTAAGCATGACAACCACAACGCAACACTCGCAGCCCGCTTTAACACCCTCACGACTGCGCCTGCAACGGTTGCAATCTGCTTTTCAGACAAAGGCTGCAAGCGCAAGCAATTAGATATACGTTTATCGTCAAGTCATTACTCACCAGCAAAACTGAAGTGAATTTTTTATAGGGAACCTCATGAAACTCAGCTACCGAACCTTACTTGCTACCACGCTAATCGCCTGTCTACCAATGATCGCGAACGCGCAGACGCTGCGCATTGGCCTGGCAGAAGACCCTGACCTGCTTGACCCGACGCTCGCGCGCTCGTTTGTCGGGCGCCTGGTATTTATGTCTTTGTGCGACAAGCTCTTTGACATTGATGAAAAGCTTAATATCGTGCCGCAACTGGCCACCGGCTATGAATGGTCAGCCGATAGCAAAGCCCTGACACTGAAGCTGCGCGAAGGCGTGACGTTTCATGATGGCGAAAAAATGGATGCCGAGGCTGTTAAATACAATCTCGAGCGCCACAAAACACTCAAGGGTTCGAGTCGCTCGGGCGAACTGCGCCCTGTGACCTCGATAGACGTGCTCGACGCCAACACGGTGCGCTTAAACTTAAGCGCGCCGTTCTCCCCTCTGCTCGCAGTGCTAGCTGATCGGGCCGGCATGATCATATCGCCCAAAGCCGGAAAAGCACTGGGCGAGAAGTTCAGCAGCAGCCCAGTGTGTTCAGGCCCCTTTAAATTTGTAGACCGTGTCGCACAAGATCGCATCACGCTCGAGCGCTTTAGCGCCTACTGGAACAAAGACGCGGTGCATTTTGATAAGGTGATCTACACACCGATCACCGACGCGACCGTGCGTTTAGCTAATTTGCGCTCAGGGCAATTTGATTTCATTGAGCGGGCCGCCTCAAGTGATATTGCCTCGATTCAAAAAGATCCAAAACTCAAGTTCAGCAAGATCACTGAAATCGGCTATCAAGGTATCACCATCAACACCGGTAAAACCGAGCGTGCGCAAAGCCAACCGCTTGGCCAATCTGCCAAGGTACGCGAAGCGTTTGAGCTTTCGCTTGATCGCGCAGGGATCGTACAGGTCGCGATGGACGGCCAAGCGACACCCGGCAATCAATGGGTTGCCCCCAGCAATAGCTTTTACGCGAAGAATGTGCCGGTACCGAAGCGAGACCTCGCCCGCGCACGCGCTTTACTAAAAGAAGCCGGGGTCACGAACCCAAGCTTTACACTCATGACTCCCACCACCTCTGATTCGCAAAAGATCGCGCAGGTTGTGCAAGCCATGGCCAAAGAAGCGGGGTTCAACGTCAAGATTCAATCGACTGAGTTTGCAACGTCACTGAGCTTGGCAGATAAAGGGGACTTTGATGCCTATGTCCTGGGCTGGAGCGGTCGTGCCGACCCCGATGGCAATATTTATAACTTTATCGGTTGCAAGCAGCCTTCAAACTATTCAGGCTACTGCGTACCTGAGGTAGATGCCTTGCTCAACGATTCACGCAGCAAGCTGCAACCCGCCGAGCGCTTAGCCTCTTATCAAGGTATCGCTGCGCAGCTAAACAAAGATCGTCCTTTGATTTACTTGTATCACCGCGATTGGCTATGGGCTTACTCAAACAAGCTTGCGGGGCTTCGTGAAGTCCCTGACGGGTTGCTGCGCGTGACTGGCTTAAAACTAAACTAAAGCCGCCAATAAGATCGCTTCATGTTTACCTTTTTCGTGCGTCGCCTCCTCACCTTGATACCAACACTCGTGTTCGTATCCATGCTGATTTTTAGCCTGCAGCAATTGCTGCCGGGCGACCCAGCCTTGGTGCTTGCCGGAGAAGACCCTAGCCCTGAAGCGATCGCCCATATCCGTGCCAAGCTACACCTCGATGATCCGCTACCGGTACGCTACGGTTACTGGATCGCAGGTGTCTTGCACGGGGATTTGGGTGAGTCGGCACGCACCCATCAACCGGTACTTGAACTCATCTTGCAAAAGCTTCCGGTCACGATTGAGCTGGCGCTTTTGGCTCTGCTGATTGCGTTAGTCATTAGCCTCCCCGCAGGTATTGTGTCGGCAGTCTACAAAGGCAGTGCAATAGATACGGGTGCAACGGTCTTCGCACTCACGGGGCTGTCTACACCAAACTTTTGGCTGGGGATCATGTTGATCCTGCTATTTTCAGTAGAGCTAGGATGGCTACCTGCCTCGGGCTATGTCAGCCCTTTCGAGAACTTGCGCGCCAACCTCGCTTCGATGATTATGCCCGCCTTTGTATTGGGCAACGCCATTGCCGCCTCACTCATGCGGCACATGCGCAGTTCGATGCTGCAAGAGCTTGGTTCGGATTACGTGCGTACGGCACGTGCCAAGGGCCTCAGCGAACGCGTCGTGGTGCTCAAACATGCGTTGCGCAATGCCCTAACGCCCGTCATCACCTTAGGCGCGCTTGAACTTGGCACCTTATTATCAGGTGCCGTACTGACCGAGCAGGTCTTTACGATTCCCGGCTTTGGCAAACTCATCATTGATGCCGTCTTTAATCGTGATTACGCCGTGGTGCAAGGCGTCGTGCTGGTGACCGCAACGACCTACATCATGCTCAACTTGTTTGCAGACATGGCCTACTTTATGTTGAATCCTCGCCTGCGCAAATGATGAATCACGCCACCACCTCAAATACGGCTCTTGCGCCCACAGCCCTCAAAAAAGAGCCGGGGCCTTGGCTGCGTGCGTGGCGTAAGCTCAGACGTAATCGTAAAGGAATGTTTGGGCTTTACGTGGTACTGCTTTTTGTTGCGATGGCAATTTTTGCGCCCCTGATTTCACCTTTTGATCCGATCGAGGCGAGCTGGAGTGCGATTCGCAAGGCGCCTACTGGTACGCATTGGTTTGGCACCGATGAACTCGGTCGCGATGTACTGGCGCGTGTCATTTGGGGTGCACGCGCGTCGCTGTTAGCGGGCGTGGTGTCTGTGGCGATTTCGCTGCTCACTGGCGTCACCATTGGTATGTTGGCTGGTTTTTTAGGCGGCACTGTTGATAGCCTCATCTCACGCGCAACCGATGCGTTTTTAGCGTGCCCTTTTTTGATTCTTGCCATTGCCTTAGCGGCGTTTTTAGGGCCAAGTCTGACTAATGCGATGATTGCCATTGGGGTATCAGCTTCGCCGATCTTCGTACGTTTAACCCGCGCGCAAGTCTTGCAGATCAAAGTTGAGGATTATGTTGAAGCCGCGCGCGCGGTGGGTTGCCATCCGTTTCGGATTGCCGTGTCACATATCTTACCTAACGTGACTGCACCCTTGATCGTACAAGCGTCGCTGGCGATCGCGTCAGCCGTGATCGCAGAAGCCAGTTTGTCATTTTTAGGCCTCGGCCAACAGCCGCCGGATCCTAGCTGGGGCAGTATGCTCAATACGGCAAAAAACTTTATGGAAACCGCACCTTGGATGGCCGTCTGGCCCGGCCTGGCGATTTTTGTATTGGTACTGTCGTTTAATTTGTTAGGCGATGGCTTGCGCGATGCGCTTGATCCGAAACATCGGTAAGGTGGCTGTAATCGTCGTTCGAAAAGCCATTTTTACCTCTACAGGTTTCGCATAGTGAGCACTCTACCGAGCCACAGACCAGCGAACAAGTAGAAAATGGTAAGCAAATGTAATACTCTTTCAACATGAAACAAAAAATTACGAGACAGCTTTTATGAACCTTGGTCAACCCACCTTTGTTGCCGCGCCAAATACGCTCGATCACGCCCTTGCCACCCAATGGCTCAGTCAGTTTGGAGCCGCACTTGCGCACCTAGATAAGCCAGGTATCGCAGCCTTATTTGACACCGACTGCCACTGGCGCGACTTGTTCGCGTTTACCTGGTCTATCACACCAAGCGAGGGCGTCGACAATATCGCAAACTCGATCTTGATCAAGCAAGCCAGCGTCAAGGCGCGCGACTTTAAACTGGCCGAAGGTCGTCAAAGCCCCCGTCGTTTGAAGCGGATTGGTGTCGATGTACTCGAGGTCTTGTTTCAGTTTGAAACCGACATCGGCCATTGCTATGGCGTACTGCGCTTATTGGCGAGCGATCCCTCAAAAGCCTTTCAGCTACTCACCAGCCTAAATGAGCTAACAGGCTTTGAAGAGCAAACCGGCAAACGCCGCCCGACAGGTGCGGCCTATTCGCGTAACTTTGGTGGCACCAACTGGCAAGATCAACGCCTTGAAAACCAGGCCTACAACGATCGCGAGCCTACCGTTTTAATCGTGGGAGGTGGCCAGTCTGGTCTAAGTGTTGCAGCCTCGCTTGTCTTATTAGGGATCGACACCTTACTGATCGACAAATATCCACGCATTGGTGATAGCTGGCGCAAGCGCTATCACTCCTTGGCCTTACACAACATCACCGACCTCAATAACCTGCCTCACTTGCCGTTTCCACCTCACTGGCCTTCATACTTGCCCAAAGACATGCTGGGCAACTGGCTTGAAGTCTATGCACAAACAATGGAAATCAATAACTGGACCAATACCGAGCTTGGCAGCGCCACCTACGATGAGAGCGAGTGTCGCTGGACCGCTGTGCTGCGTAACAATGATGGGGCCGAGCGTACTGTGCGCCCGCGTCATTTGATTTTTGCAAACGGCTTGGTAGGCAAGCCAAGCATGCCTGACTTGCCAGGGCTCAAAGACTTTAAAGGCGAGGTGATGCACACCAGCGCCTTTAGTAGCGGCGCAAACTGGAAAGGCAAAAGAGCGCTCGTACTTGGTACGGGCACAAGCGCGCACGACGTCGCACAAGACTTACATAGCAACGGTGCAGACACAACGATCATTCAGCGTGGCTCAACAACCGTTGTCAGCATCGACCCAAGCTTGACACTCACCTACGGTTTATATGATGGCATCACGATCGATGATGGTGATTTGCTTTCAAGCATCAACACGCTGCCAGTCGCCAAGCGAAACTTCAAACAAGTCACTGCGCGTATGGTCGATTTGGATAAAAAACTCATCGAGGGTCTAATTGCTCGCGGCTTTAAGTGGGACAAAGGCGATGATGATACGGGCTACCAGTTAAAAATTCGCACGCGTTACGGTGGCTATTATCTGAACGCTGGTTGCTCAGAGTTGATTGTCAGTGGCGATATCGGCTTATTACAGTTCGACCAGATCGAGCGCTTCGCACCTGAAGGCGCGCTCATGAAAGATGGCTCGCTCAAGCCAGCGGATTTACTGATTATGGGAACAGGTTATGTTCCTCAAGAAGTGGTTGTCCAAGAACTACTCGGTACTGACATTGCTGAAAAAATTGGTCCAGTTTGGGGGATCGCGCCCGATGGCGAAATGAACAACATGTGGCGCCGCACCGCGCAAGAAGGCCTATGGTTTGTGGGCGGCAGCTTTACCAACTGCCGAATCTATTCACGCTACGTGGCCATGCAGATTAAAGCGATCGAAGAAGGATTGGTACCGCGAAGCTAAGCCTCAAAGGCGACACGTAAGACTTGTCGCTTTTGTTCAAGGGCGTGCGTTCGACCAGTTCTCTAAACTTAAGCCAGGGATATAGCGAAACGCCTTATCGTTCGACACTAATGTGCAACCGGTACTTAGAGCGTGGCTCGCGATTAGCAAGTCTAAAGGCGAAAGCGTCTTACCTTTGGACTCGACTTTTACCTTCGCTATCGCATAGCGCTCTGCGGCCTGTCGATCCCAGGCTAAAACATCAACACGTTGCAAAAACTCGCTAACGATTTTATTCAGCTTCTTTGCAGCGGGGCGTTTGCCAACTCCATAAAGCAATTCTGCCTCAGTAATGGACGAAATGCATAAAGATCGCATCGGCACTCCCAACAACCTAGTCGTGACGACCGGCTGATTTTTTATAAAATCACTGACCGTGTTCGTATCGAGCATGTACTGGATCATTCAGTCCACCCTTCGAAGGGATCCCTTGGCTTTTCAGCTTTTGGGCGCTCTGCCTGAGAAAGAAAACTGTCGGGGACCACCGCTGCGGCTTGAGCCGCAAAAAATGTATCCCACGAATCGGGTTTTGAAGAAAGAATAATGTCCCCAGTAACAGGATCTTTACGAATGAATACTTCTTTCGTCTCAAATCGATAGGCCAGCGGCAACCGGACGGCTTGGCTGCGCCCATTGATAAAAATTTTGGCAACATCACTCATAATCTCTGACTCTAAGTTCCGAGTTATTAGTGTACGGTTCAAGTTGGTATATATCAAGATATATTCCTTTTAAAAATCAAGCGTCTATAATGCCTGAATTCATCCCGCATATGTGTATCTTGATGTAACAAAGGCTTGATCATGCTCACTCTCAGAAAATCTCAAGACCGTGGTTATGCAGATCATGGCTGGCTGAAAAGTTTTCACTCCTTTTTATTTGCTGGATACCGCGACGCGGAATTTATGGGCTGGGGTAGTCTGCGCGTCATCAATGAAGATCGCATCGAGGCGGGTCAAGGTTTTGGCGAACATGGTCACCAAAATATGGAAATTATTAGCTATGTCCTCTCGGGTGAGCTTGCGCATCGCGATAGCTTAGGCAATGTCAAAGGCATCCCGCCAGGTGATGTGCAACGCATGAGTGCCGGCACTGGCGTGCAACACAGCGAATTCAATCACGCCAAGGGCCAACAGACTCACTTTTTGCAAATTTGGCTTATGCCTAACCAGCAGAATGTGAAACCAAGTTACGAGCAAAAGACTGTACCTTCGCAAAAAAAACAAGGCGCACTCGTTTTGATTGCGTCCGACGAAGGCAAGGACGATGCCGTCAAGATTTACGCTGATGCCAAACTTTATGCAGGCTTGTTTGAGCATACTCAAACAGCAAGCCTCACGCTTGACTCAACTCGTAAAGCCTACGTTCACCTGATTAAGGGCGAACTCAAGGTGAACGACCACAGTCTTAGCGCGGGCGACGCCTTGTTGGTGTCAGACGAAACTGAACTGACGATAACAAACGGCCAAGGTGCCGAGGTTCTAGTGTTTGATTTGGCTGCTTAAAAGAGCCATCAAACGCATACACGCTTAAAAATATCTAGCTCCACTCTGCACCATTGAAGTCCAAGCCAGCAAAGCTCTCGGAGGCCTTGCAGCTCACGCGCTATACGTAGACCGAGTCTTATTCTCGAAAATCGCGAACGATTTTTCCGTGCGCCACAGCAGCCTGTTCGTACTCTGGTTTGCGCCAAGTTTCAACCAAAGCCTCAGCGTACCAGCGCTGCATACTTGGTAGGCTCAGCATCCTTTCAACATATGACTGTGCCGGTTGACTTAACTGCAAGCCATAGCTTTGCACTCTGAAAATGACAGGGGCAAAAAATGCGTCAACAATGCCATATTCTTTGCCGGCAAGATAAGGGCCACCAAATTTTGCAAACCCTTCAAGCCATAAAGCATCAATACGCTCAACGTCTGCCCGCAAGCCTTCGTCGATTTTCTCGAGAGCCACACGGATGCCGCAATTCATTGGGCAAAGGCTACGAAGCGTCTGAAACCCCGAATGCATTTCAGCTGCCGCACTACGCGCCCAAGCACGAGCACGAGCAGTCGTATCGATAGGCCAACAACCCGGATGTTGCTCAGCGACGTACTCGCAGATTGCGAGCGAATCCCAAATCAATAAACCATTATCTTCAAGACACGGCACTTTACTTGTGGGCGAAAACGCTTTAAACGCTGAAGGTTGTGATCCGGTTGCAAAAGGCACCAAAACCTCTTCGAACTCAATACCGCGCGCTTGCAATAGGGCCCACGGCCTCAGCGACCAAGACGAGTAGTTTTTATTTGCGATATATAACTTCAACTTGAATCCCTTTTCTAGACGACCTGAGTCAATGGTATCGAAAATTTAGTTTATATTGAAACGACCAAAGATTCTCTGACTCGATAAGAATACGAATCCGCTCATGCGCCTCATCCTAGCTGCGACCTTTGCCAACCTTCCCTTCGGTACGATTTACGCCTTCAGCGTGTTTCTGAAGTCGATGGAGGCCATGCTTTCACTGACACGCTCGGATATGGGCGTGATCTTTGGACTCTGTACGGTCATGTTCGCAACGGGTATGAACATCGCACCGATGGTGTATACCCGGCTCTCGACTGGGGCCGTTCTGCTGATCACCTGTGTCACCGGGGCTCTGGGCTTGGCGCTGGCCTCACAAGCTCAAGGATTTTGGTCACTGCTCTTTGGATACGCCATCCTTTTCGGTGTAGGGGGAGGCGTCGCATTTACCACTGCCCAACAAATCGTCAACCTCGTGCCTACCAAACACCGTGGTTTGCTCAATGGCTACGTTGTAGGTTTGTATCCACTCGGGGCGATGCTTGGTGCGCCCTTACTGGGGTGGTCGGTCGAACAGATGGGCTTGCGGCAGACCTTATTGAATTTGGGGCTAGTCGTGCTGATTAGCGGTCTCATCGCAGTTTGGCTCACCGGCTTGCACAGCCACATCCCAAAAGCGAATGCCAACGCCACCACTGCGACTAACCTTGAGACAAACAGGCAGCCATCTTATTTGGGAATCACCCAATGGCCACTATTTTTGAGAATCGCCATCGTATTTTTCTTAGCAGCCTCTGCTGGCTTAATGGTCATGAGTCAGTCTGCCGGCATCGTTCAGTCTTATGGCGGCGGCACTCAATTTTCGATCGGAGCGACCTCTTTCATCACAGGCATGATTGCTGCTGCACGTATCACCGGCGGCTGGCTGATGGATCGCTTTAGCCTCAGACAGGTAATGACGGCTGCTCATATCTGGTCATTGACCGGCGCTCTGATGCTGACCCTATGGCCAAGCCCAGAAGTTGCTTTGATTGCTCTGGCCATGGTGGGGATGGGTTACGGCTTTGTCTCTGGCTCAACCGCCGGTGGCATTGGCATGCACTGGCCCGCGGCCCAATTCGGAATCGTGGCCAGCAGAATATATATCGGCTGGTGCGTGGCTGCCGTGTGCCTACCGGTTTTAGCAGGGTGGCTGTTTGACTGGAGCAACACCTACCGCTCTTCAATCTGGATCGCGGCGGCCGTAAATGTAGTCGGCATCATTTTTGCAATGCGCTTGCCACCACGACCTACCCAAACGCTTACCACGGCATCGGACGAAGTTCGAAGCTCTGCGTAAGGGACTTATCTACCCATTGCTCGCACTCACTCTGCCGTAATTTTCAACTCACGTATCAGCTTGGTGAACTTGGCCGCGTCTTGCTGCAAAGTCTTGGCAAAGCCTGCTGGCGTTGAAGTCACCACTTCGACGCCGATCGCAGACATCTTTGAACGCACTTCTGGCAACGCGACAATGCGATTGATTTCGGTGCTCAGACGCTCAGTGATCTCTTTGGGCAGATCCTTCGGACCAAACGCGCCATACCAAACTACTAACTCATACCCAGGCAGGGTCTCAGCAACCGTTGGGGTGTCAGGCAGTTGCGGCGAACGAGCGCTTTCGGTCACTGCGAGTAATTTAAGCTTGCCTGATTTCACATGCGGCAGGGTTTGCGTGCCGGCACCGAACAACACTTCAGTCTGGCCCGCCACAGTATCAAGCACCGCGGGCGCACCACCCTTGTAAGGGATATGCGTCATCTGTATGCCAGCGGCAAGTTCAAACAGCACCGCACTGATGTGATTCGTTGAACCCGCTCCGGCCGAGGCAAAATTCAATTTCTTAGGATTAGCCTTGGCATAAGCAATAAGTTCAGCCACGCTATTAACGGGAATCTTGGGATTAATCACCAACGTGTTGGTCACAAAAGCTACCAGCGAAATCGGTGTGAAATCGTCGACTGGTTCAAAGGGCATGGATGAGAACAGCGCTTGATTCATCGCATGCGTGCTCATCGAACCCACAAGCAAGGTGTAACCGTCTGGCTTGGCCTTAGCGACAAGATTTGAGCCAATATTGCCCGAGGCGCCTGCCTTATTGTCGACAATCACTGTTTGACCGAGCGAGCGCGTCAGGTAATCTGACAACATACGGGCCAGAATATCAGTTGAGCCCCCGGGCGCCCAAGGCACAATCAGCGTGACAGTGCGTTCGGGCCAGGCAGCCTGAGCAGGAGCGATGCCAACGAGGGCCACGCACAAAGTCAAAAGGATTTTTTTAAACATCGTTAACGTCCTACCGCATAACCTTGCATGCCACGGGGATTCGCAGCTGCACGTAATAATAATCTACCATTCAAACCCGGCTCGCGCGTACAGGCCGACATGCGTCCTTCAGACCACTCTGCACCCACCTTGACCTCGTGCCCAGCGTCGCGTAACGCTTGTAGCGTTGCCTCTGGGAAACGTGACTCTAAGACGATTTGGTTGTAGCGCAATGAACGCGGCCAAAACGAAATCGGAAAATGATCAACGTGCCACGCAGGGTATTCGATCGCCTCTTGAAGATTCATGCCGTACACCGCATGACGCAAAAAGAATTCAGTGCTCCATTGATCTTGTTGATCACCGCCCGGCGTACCAAAGACCATATAGGGAACACCATCTCGCAACGCCATCGAAGGCGACAAGGTCGTGTTGGGTCGCTTACCGGGCATAAGCTGCCCCGGCACGTCGTCATCAAACCACGTCATTTGCAGACGCGTACCGAGCGAAAACCCAAGAGCGGGAATCGCTGGGCTAGACGATAACCAACCACCCGACGGCGTGGCAGAGACCATGTTGCCTTGCGCATCGATCACATCAATATGGCAGGTATCACCAATAAATACTTCTCGCTTTGCCCATTCGCTGACGGGTGGCAACGCTGCAAAAGTTGGCTCGCCCACACCGAAGCGTGTGTCTGACACGTTAAGCGTGCGCGCTGCCACTTCAAGATCGGGTAGCTTTGCTTGAAGCCCGCCAGGTTGGCCCGCTTCAAACAGTTTGGCGCTCAATTCGCCAATACGCTCATAGCGTGCTTTGCCATACTCGTCTGACAGCAGCTCTGCCATGGGGATCTTCGCGAACAAAGGGTCGCCATACCAAGCCATGCGATCAGCCATGGCCAGTTTGGCAGCCTCAGCCACTCGATGCACAAACTCAACAGAATCAGGCGCAAAGCGTTCAAGACCCGCATGCTTAAGAATGGATAGCTGCTGCAACATGACCGGGCCCTGCGACCATGGGCCACACTTAGCCACCGTGTAGCGACCAAAGTCAACGGTGTATGGCTCTTCATAAGCCGGCGTCCAGTTTGCCAAGTCGTCATAACGTAACAAGCCAGTATTGCGTTCACCTGTCGTGTCACGTGTAGGTTGGTCGGTATAAAACTGATCGATTGCTTGCGCGACAAAGCCCCGATAAAAAATCTCAAGCGCAGCCTCAATCGTCCGTACGCGATCGCCTGCACCACCGAGGGCGGCGTCGGTCAACAAGCGCGTATAGGTCTGCGCAATCACCGGACATTGGAATAATTCACCCGGCTGTGGAACCCGCCCCTTCGGCATCCAAACTTCAGCTGAGGTTTTCCATTCACTCACAAATAAACTTTGCACCGCCAAAATCGCCTGTACCGTGCGTGGCAAAATTGGGAAGCCATCGCGCGCGTAAGCGATCGCCGGCGCCATCACCTCGGCTAAGGTCATGGTGCCGTAATCACGCAGCATCGTCAGCCAGGCACCAAACGCCCCAGGTACCGTGGCGGGCAGCAACCCGATTCCTGGCACGAGCTCTAACCCTAGCGCTTTAAAGTAAGCACAGGTCGCTAATTTTGGCGCAGGCCCTTGCCCACAAAGCACCCGCATACGCTGCTCTTTTTCAGACCAGAGCATGATCGGCACTTCACCAC
>CAMBZR010000003.1 GCA_945872285.1 Bordetella parapertussis
AGTGCTTTGATGTCTTGCTGTGCCTGTGCGCGGTGCTGAGGGTAACTCGTCACCCTAAAGCCTTGCAGCGTAGCGTTCTTGTTTAAGATCTCGCCAATATTGCGTACGCCATCTGGCTCAAGCAAGTTGTATTGCGAGATCATGCCGCATAACGCGAGGCGTGCAAAATCATTTAAGCGCTCGAGTACACAGTCAAAGATGGCGCCGCCAACGTTTTCAAAATCAACGTCAATACCTTGAGGCGTTGCTTGCGCGAGCAATTGCTTGAAGTTTGGGTCACGATAATCAACGCAAACCGAGTAACCCAGCTTCTCGACCGCGTGCTGACATTTAACAGGGCCGCCAGCGATTCCAACCACGCGACAGCCGATTGAGCGTGCCAGGGCTGCGGCTACGCTACCGACCGCACCGGTCGCGGCAGAGATGACAACCGTATCTGTGGGCATGGCTTTGGCGATCGCGCGCAAGCCCACCCAGGCCGTTACCCCAGGGCTGCCGAGTGCGCCGAGGTAAGTCGAGGCAGAAAAGCCATCTAGATTGATCTTCTCGACGCCAGTCGCTTTGATTTTGGTATAACGCTGCCAACCAAAATGGCCTAGCGCCCAGTCACCCACTTTAAAGTCTGCGTGCCTTGATTCAACGACTTGTCCAATCGCGCGGCCCACCATCACGTCACCCAAGTTCAACGGATTCGCATAGGCGACATTGGGCATCATCTGACGACGTTGATAAGGGTCGAGTGAGACAAACGCGTTTTGGACCACGATGTCGCCCGCCTCGGCGTTGGGTATGGCTTCAGTGCTGACGGTGAAGTGGCTCGCGTCTATTGCACCGCTAGCGGCCTTCACAAAACGTACACAAAGATTGTTCGTCATGACAGTTACTCAACTTTTAATTGGATTTTTTTGGCTAAAGTCCCGTACTTAACAAACTCACTCTGCACGAGGGCAGAAAACTCTGAAACACTACTACCAACAGGCTCAGAGCCTCGGTCAAGTAAGAACTTGCTAACGTCGGGTGAATGCACGATCTTGACGATTTCAGTATTCAGACGCTTGACGATCTCTGGCGCTGTGCCTGCAGGCACAAAAACGCCTTGCCAGGCCTCGACTGAGTACTCGGTCAGCCCCGCTGATTCGGCGACTGTAGGCAGTTGAGGGATCGTTGGTGGGGCTTTTGAGCCCGAAGTGGCTAGCAGCTTGATGCTACCGGCATTGAGCGGTACGGCGGCCGCAACGAGCGTGATCACTGCGAGGTCAATTTGCCCTCCCATCAAGTCGGTCAGGGCAGGGCTCTCACCGCGATACGGTACCGCGATGATGCGTGTGCCTGCCATAAGATTGAACTGTTCAATGGCAATGTGATTTGGGCTGCCATTGCCTGAGGTACCAGCCGAAAGCTTGACCCCTGCCTGATCTAGTTTAATGAGATCCGCCATCGTTTTTGCCTCAAGCCCCAGTCTGGCCAGCCACATCAACGACAGGCGTACCGCTTGTGTGACGGGGATGAGACTTTTGAGGGGATCGTAGCCGACGTCGCGCACGTGGGGGATGATTGTGATGGCGCCCACGGAACTGAGCAAAAGGGTATGCCCGTCGGGCTCAGCTTTTGCAACAAGTGCTGAGCCAATCGTTCCATTGGCACCTGGCTTGTTTTCAACGACAACAGGCTGACCAAGGGCGGTCGACAGATGTTGAGCCAGCGTACGCGCCACAATATCAACAGCGCCACCAGGCGGAAACGGCGCGATAATTCGAATTGGCTTGGAGGGGTAGGGCGTTTGAGCCCAGGTCGCAAACGGCATAAGGAGTAGGGCAACGATTAACGCGCTGAGGGTTCGTAAATGTGCTTGAATCATGCGCCTACTCCATCTTCAATTGTTTTTGCTTGATCAGTGTCGCCCAGCGTGCGCGATCGGCTTGCACAAGCGCTGCGAGTTCAGCGGGGGTTGAGGCTGCCGGCTCAACACCCGCCGCTCTGAGTGAATCGCGCAAACTCGGCTCAGACAATACCTGTTTGAACGAGGTGTTTAATTGTTGAACAAGATGACTAGGCGTTTTGCTCGAGGCAAAGACGGCATACCAAGATAAGGCATTGAGTCCTTGATAGCCTTGCTCGTGAACGGTTGGAATATTCGGTACTGCAGGATTACGTGTCTCGCCAACCAAACCAATCACGCGCATGCGCCCTGAGTTAAGGTGAGGTAAAAAAGCCGGTAAATCGCCAATCGTGCCTGCTAGTCGGCCACCCATGACATCGACCATCACCGGAGCGATTCCTTTGTATGGCACTGCCATGAGCTGCAAGCCAGTCGCATCCGCAAATTGTTCAATCCATAGTTGAGTGATATTGCCCACTCCGGGTGATCCAAAGTCGATGGTCTGATTTTTGGCCTTCGCGTACGCAATAAACTCACCGATTGTCTTTGCCGGGATATTGGCATCGATGGCGACAGCAGAGGCGTTGATTACGATACGCGATACAGGGACTAAATCACGATCAATATCGAACGGGAGTTTTTGAAAAATCGGTGAGATCGTAAAGAGCCCCGAGCTTGAAAAGAAGAGTGTTGTGCCGTCAGCTTCACTTGAAATAACGTTCTGAGCGGCAATAATGCCATTGGCGCCTGGCTTAGCCTCCACGATGACATCAGTGCCTGTCGCTTTAGTGAGCCTTTCAGCGAATTGGCGCGCGACGAAGTCGACCGGGCCACCGGCAGCAAAAATCACCAAGCGGATTGGTTTGTCTGCAGCGTGCGCAGCGCCGGATAAGAGTGCAAGGGTGTAGCTAAGAACTGCGATTGCAATGCCTAGTCGCTTTTTCATTGAGGTCTCCGGTGCCTTCAAACTCGCCCAGTGAACGTAGCGCCGGCCGCTCGCGCTAGCCAAGCCCGTTTGGGCGGTTCTGTTTTTTATAGTCGATTGCTTGCAGCATACTGAAAGCTAGCCAAGTTTGCGAGTGTTTGTTTTAGTATGACGCGTGGCTGCCCAAGTTTAGAGGATCTGAGGCTTAGACCAAGCCTGTCTTCTGCGTTATTGCACTTAACAATGTTATAAGGTGTGGCTGCACTCGTGCACAGAAGACCTCCAAGCTAGATTTTTAGTACTTTTTTTGTCAAAATACGGCTTGAATTTGTTTTGGTCACCCCAACACCCTAAGGCAAGAGAACAAGCTTTGGTGTTGCGAGCCATACAAGAGCCAGCCGCATGTTTATTTTTAACCGAGAGATCTATGATTAAGATCCAACATTTATCAAAATCCTTCAAAGGCCAGTTGGCGGTTGATGACTTATCGTTAGAAGTCGGTCAGGGCGAAGTGCTGGGCTTCTTAGGCCCCAACGGCGCCGGCAAATCCACCACGATGCGCATGATTACCGGCTTCATTCCGCCAACAGGTGGTTCGATCTCGGTCTGCGGCTTTGATGTGTTGAAAGATCCCATACTCGCCAAACGCAAGATTGGTTATTTGCCCGAATCGGCCCCGTCTTATCAAGACATGACGGTGTTGTCATTTCTGCGTTTTACCGCAGACATACGAGGCCTAACCGGTGTAGCCAGGCAAAATGCGGTCGACCGTGTCATTGAGCTCTGTCAGCTGCAAAACGTGCTCCGGCAAACGATTGATACCCTGTCAAAGGGTTTTCGCCAACGCACCTGCTTGGCGCAGTCTTTGATTCACGACCCCGAAGTATTGATCTTGGATGAGCCCACTGATGGCTTAGATCCAAATCAAAAGCACGATATGCGTGATCTGATCCGTCAGATGGGTCGCACCAAGTCGATCATCATCTCGACACATGTGCTTGAAGAAGTTGAGGCCGTGTGTAGTCGCGCCGTGATCATCTCGCAAGGGCGCATTGTGGCGCAAGGTACACCTAGTGAATTTAAGTCACGATCCAAAACCGGAAGAATTGACGACTATTTTCGTGAAGTGACTGGCGCCGAGCGTCAAACATCTGCGCAGCTCGGAGCCTAAACATGAATATTCTTTCAGCCACCAGAGCCATCGCAGCCAGAGAATGGCGAGCATATTTTGAGTCGCCGCTCGCGTTTGTGTTCTTAATTGCTTATCTGCTATTAGCAGGGATTTTTACCTTTACCTTCGGCGGTTTTTTTGAACGTGGTGATGCGTCTTTAGCCGCGTTTTTTAACTGGATGCCTTGGCTCTTTTTATTTTTAGTACCTGCAGTCGGTATGCGCTTGTGGTCTGAAGAGCATCGCCTAGGCACGATCGAATTGTTGTTGACAATGCCAATCGCCCCTTGGCAGGCAATTTTGGGCAAGTTCTTGGCCTCGTGGGCTTTCTTGATTTTAGCGATTGCGTTGAGTTTTCCGATGGTGCTGACGGTGAACTGGTTGGGTTCGCCTGATAACGGTACGATCCTGGCTGGATACGTGGGTTGTGCGTTGCTTGCAGGGACTTATTTGTCGATTGCCTCGCTGGCCTCAGCCTGCACGCGTAATCAAGTGATTGCGTTCATTTTTTCAATCATGATTTGCCTGCTTCTGAATCTACTTGGGTTTCCGCCCATCCTGGATTTGGTCGGGCGCTGGATTGGCACAGAGGGTATTGAGGTGATGGCAGGATTTTCAGTGCTGTCCCATTTTGATGGTTTTCAAAAGGGCGTTCTGGATAGCCGCGATGTTATTTACTTTGTGTCTATTTCGGTTTTTTCGTTATTTGCCACAGGTGTGGTCTTGCGCGGTCATCGTGCGGGTTAAGGGGTGATCATGCTGAATCGTTTATATCGAAACTCTTTTGTCGTGATCGCACTGGCAGTCGCCAGTTTGGTAGCGGTCAATGTCTTCGCGTACTTTTATTATTCGCGTCTAGATTTGACGCAAGCTAAAAGTTACACCCTGTCTGAGGGTACTCGCGAGGTGTTAAAAAAATTACAAGCACCGATCACCATTCGGTTTTATTTTTCTCAATCCGAAGCGGGTATGCCCTTGGTGTTAAAGGGCTACGGTCGTCGAGTGCAAGACTTGTTGATCGAATACCGGAATGCCAGTGGTGGAAAAGTCTCAATCGAGACCTCTGATCCCCAGCCTGACTCTGACATTGAAGAGACCGCCACGCTTGATGGCGTGCAAGCACAGTCTCTTGATAATGGCGATCGCTTTTATTTGGGTCTTGCGGTCAAGCAGGGCGATCGTAAATCGGCAATGTCTAATATTGCGATGGATCGCGAGCGCTTGCTCGAGTACGACATTACGCGTGCCATTGCGAGTGTGACTGAAAAAGAGAAGACGGTGTTAGGGGTTATGAGCCCGATGCCAGTCTTTGGTAATTCTGGTTTCCCAATGATGGGGGTACCACCTTCACCTAAACAAGTATTTATTTCAGAACTTGAGCGCGATTACAAAGTTGTTCAGGTGCCGATGGATGGCAAAGATATTGATCCCAAGGTGAAGGTGTTGCTGGTTCACCATCCGCGTGGCATCACTGAGCATGCTGAATACAGTATCGATCAGTTCGTGATGCGTGGTGGCAAACTGATTGCCTTGCTGGATCCGTTTGCGTTCTTTGATGTCGCGCCAGGCCAGCGTGGGATGGAGCCCACTGGCATTCCGTCAAATCTAGAGAGACTGACCAAGGCATGGGGCATCTCGCTCGATACCACCAAGATGCTTTCAGACATGCAGTACATGGTGGGTAAAGGCCCTAGCGCACTGCCAACGCTGCTGAGCCTAAACGATTCTGCTTATGATCAAACCGACGTGGCCACGGCACGCTTGGGCGGAACCTTATTTCCGTTCATTGGTGCCTTTAGTGGGCAGCCAGTTGCTGGCCTCAAGCAAGAAATCTTGATGCATTCATCAAAATATTCTGCCTTAATTGAGGTCGTGCGCGGTCAAGACCGGGGCGACAAGGCGACGGCTGGTTTTAAAGCTGCGGGCCAAGAATTGCCGATTGCGATACGTCTGCAAGGCAAGTTCAACACCGCTTTTCCGGATGGTCGTCCGCCTAAACCTAAGCCAGAGAAAAAGCCCGAAGACGAGGCGGCCAAGGATAAGCCCGCTGGCGATGAGAAGCCCGCAACTGAGGCCGCAGCTGCGCCAGCCGATGCCGCTCAAAAGCCTGTGGAAGAGCCGCCTGAGATCTTCGCGCCACACATTGCAAAAGCCATTGCAGATAACTCTTTAGTCTTGATCGCGGATACCGATTTTATTAATGACGGTGCCGCTGTACAGATTCAAGATTTACTTGGCCAACGTTTGGTGTATCCGATCAATGGTAATTTGGCGTTTGTGCAAGCCTTGGTGGATCAGTACGCTGGCGATGCTGCGTTGATTTCACTGCGTACAAGGCAGAGTGCGACGCGTCCATTTACAGTGATCAAAGAAATGGAGACACGTGCTCAACAGGCTTACACAGAAAAAATTAAAGACATTCAAGATAGTCTGCAGGCAACACAAGAAAAGTTGCAGGCACTGCAAAAAACTGCACCAGTACCAGGTGCAGCTGCGGGCGCAGCAATCTTAACGAAAGAGCAGCAGACCGAAGTCGATCGGTTTCGTAAAGTTGCCGCTGAGAAGCGTCGTGAATTAAAAGAAGTTCGTAAAGATCTGCGGGCGGATAGCGATGCGCTACAGTTTTGGATTAAGGTGTTGAATATTGCGCTGATCCCAGCATTGCTGGTAGTGTTAGCGTTTAGCCTCATGCTCTATCGACGCCGTCAAACGCGTTAATTGGTACGGCAAGTTAGCATATGAACGCAGGGCACCCGCGAGGTTGTGTCCTGCGTCGCCAACGGACGAGGCGGTTCGCTAATTGGCCTTTATATTGCCATCTTTAATAATTTTCGCGTACTTCTTGATATCGCTTTGCAGGGCCGATTGAAACTGGGTCGGCGAGGAGCCCACAGGTTCGATCGAATATTTTAAAAATCGCTCTCGAATTTCAGGAGTACTCAGGGTTTTGTTCACCGCTTGGCTAATCTGTTCTGCAACCGCGGCCGGGATCTTGGCTGGCCCAACAACACCCCACCAAACCGAGACCTCATAGCCAGGCAGGCCTGATTCACTAATTGTTGGTAACTCAGGCATTTCTGCGCTGCGTGTGCTGGTTGTGACGGCGATCGGTCGTAGCTTTCCAGATTTCATGTGAGGTGCAGCCGATGGCATTGTCTCGAACATGATCTGGACCTGTCCACCAAGCAGATCAACGATGGCTGGTGCACTGCCTTTATAAGGCACGTGGATCAGATCAAGATTCGTTGCTAGCCTGAACATCTCACCTGCTAGGTGTGGGGTCGAGCCGCCACCGGTTGAGGCAAACGCAAATTTTCCGGGTGATGCTTTGGCAAGAGCAATCAATTCGTTGACTGAGCGGGCGGGAAGTTCGGGATTCACGACGAGCACTAAAGAGCTTTGCCCCACCTTCGTGATCGCCGTAAAATCCTTATCTGCGTCATAGGATAATTTTTCATAGAGTGCATTGACCATCGAGTGCGTGGTGGCTGTCAACATCAAGGTGTAGCCATCTGGTGTCGCACGCGCAACATATTCACTGCCAATCGTGCCGCTGGCTCCGGGGCGATTTTCGATAATCACAGGTTGCTGATAGATGGCCGTGAGCTGTTGACCAATTGCTCGAGCGATAAGGTCATTTGGACCGCCGGCTGGGTAGGCGACAACAATGCGTACTGGAGCCGAAGGCCATTTTCCTGGTTGAGCTTGCGCAGCTGAAATTGCCAGTGCACCTAGGGCTAGTAGCATTGAAATCAATCGATGGCGCATGAGGTTTTGTCTTTTTAGAGTGGATAGGTGTCTTTTTTTGCTCACTGCATCGAGTGTATATTAATAACTCAGCGAAAAATAATAAAAGACAAAATGACAAATCCTACAAAACGCGCGCTTGACGATCTGGTGGTGCTAGATCTTTCGCGTGTACTGGCTGGGCCTTGGTGCGCTCAGCTGATGTCTGATTTTGGCGCTGAGGTGATCAAAATTGAGCGTACAGGCGTTGGTGATGATTCGCGAGGCTGGGGCCCTCCTTTTGTGAATTTGAGTGCACAAGAACGGGTCGCCACGTATTTTTGCAGCGCCAATCGTGGCAAGAAGTCGATTGCGCTAGACATCGCAAAGGCAGAAGACCGAGCTGAGATTTTGAAGCTAGTGGAAACTGCCGACGTTTTTGTTGAAAATTTTAAAGCGGGTAGTTTGGCGCGCTTTGGACTAGATTATGAATCATTAAGCAAACTTAACCCGCGCTTGGTGTATTGCTCAATTACAGGGTACGGCTCAACGGGCCCTTACGCTGAGCGACCTGGCTACGATGGAGTGATTCAAGGGGTTGGTGGCATCATGAGCATCACCGGAGAGAAAGACGGCTTGCCAGGTGCAGGTCCGCAAAGGGTGGGTGTTGCACTGACTGATGTGATGACAGGGGTGTACGCTGCCTTCGGCATTATGACTGCGCTTTGGGAAAGGCAGCGTAACGGAGTCGGTCAAAAAATCGAGCTCTCTTTGCTAGACGTTCAAGTCACGTCAATGGCAACACTCGCTGCCTCGTACTTTGCCTCAGGGGTGGTGCCGACTCGGCAGGGTAATGCTCACCCCACGATTGTGCCCAGTGATATTTTTCCTTGTAAAGATGGTGCGATTTTGATTACGGTCGGAAATGACAGTCAATTTAAAAGCTTATGTCACGCCGTGGGATTGTCTGCATTTGCGGATGATGTCCGCTACGCCACCAATGAGGCGCGCGCGGTTAATCGCGAGTCATTGACGCTGGCTTTGCGCCAGCGCTTTAGCGACCAAGGGCGGGTTGCGTTGACCGAGACGTTGTCTAAAGCGGGGGTTCCGGCTGGTCTACTCAATGATCTTGGTCAAGTGATGGAAGATCCGCAAGTTCAACATTCTGACCTGGTCGTGAAATTTGCGATGGGTGGGACTAAACCGATTCAGGTGCTTGGAAATCCGCTAAAACTTTCGCGCACCCCAGCGCAGTACTTGACGCCTCCACCTAAGCTCGGCGAGCACACCGAGCAGGTTCTTAAGCGTAGCAACAAAAAATCATGATGAGTGCTCAAGGGGCTTGATAAAATAATGATGACCTTGGCAATGACGATGTCACTGAACTTTGTTTTTTATTGTCCTTGAAAAAAGAGTATTGTTTGTTTACGAGCTGTTTACAACTATAAAAATATCGACGAGGCTAAACATGAAAAAATATTTATTACTTTTATATTGTTTATTTCAAGTGGTGCTGTCATCCGCAGCGTTCGCACAAGTGAAGATTATTGTTGCGTTTCCAACAGGCGGGCCGACAGACCGAATTGCTCGAGTGCTCGCTGAGAGACTCGGCGCTGAGTTCAAGCAAGCAGTGGTCGTTGAAAATAAGCCTGGCGCCAGCGGCTCAATCGCTGCAAATTACGTGATCCGCTCAACTTCACCCAACAGCGTGCTTTTTTTATCTAGCGCGGGTGCGCTGACGATTAATCCTGCCATTGATCCTAAGCTCGGCTACGATCCGGTTAAAGATTTCAAGCCTGTCTCTTTGGTGACAGACACCACGTCGGTGTTGGTGGTCGGGGCGCCCACAGATATCGTTGATGCGGCGGATTTGGCTGCTCGAATTAAAAAGGATTCAACCAAAGTTTATTCAGCTGGCTCCTCCGGAATCGGTGCGACCTCGCACCTGAGTATGGAAATGTTTCAAGAAGGGGCTGGCGTAAAAATCTTGCACGTGCCCTACAAGGGGGCTGCGGCTGTGTTTACCGACTTGGTTGGTAAGCGGGTGGACATGTTTTTTGGTGATCTGCCAGGTGTGCAAAGTTTGATACAAGCAGACAAACTTAAAGTACTTGGTATTATTGGTAATCAGCGCTCAGCGCTTTTGCCTGGAGTGCGGACTTTGGCTGAGCAGGGCATCACAGGAGTGATACCCACTGCTTGGTACGGCATGGTGATGGCGGCTTCTGCAGATGATGCTGTGATTCAGACGATGTCTAATGCCTTAGAAAAGTCATTAAAAGATCCTAAAGTCATCTCGCAGCTAGAGTTGATGGGTGCGATGCCAATGTATCAAGCTACCGCAGACTTTAAAGAGTTTCTAAAGAAAGATGCCGGTCGTTGGGATGCGTTGATTAAAAGACGAAATCTTAAACTCGAAAATTGAAAAAAAGGACAATCATGTATCCAGAACTGAAACCGTACGTTGTTTTGATCACAGGTGGCGCAAGTGGCCTAGGTTTAGCCGCTGCGCACGGGTTTGCCAAAGAAGGCGCAACGATTGTGATTGCCGACCTTCAAGAGGCGGCTGCAAAAAGTATTGCCCAACAACTGGGTACGCAGCATTTAGGTCTCGCTTGCGATGTTGCTGATGAGGCTCAGGTCAATTACGTGGTCGACACGGTGATTAAAAAATACGGGCGCGTGGATGTCTTGATTAATTGCGCGGGTATTGCCGATCGGGTGAAGCCAACGCTCGAGCAAGACATGATGCACTTTCGGCGCTTGCTTGATATTCATCTGACCGGCACCTACATGATGACGAAGGCTTGCGCCGTGCATATGCTTAAGCAAGGCAAGGGCAATGTCATTAATATCAGCTCGATTGCGGGCGTGATTGGTATTACGTATCGCAACGCGTATAGCGCCGCTAAAGCCGGGATTTCGATGATTACCCGCACGCTGGGGTGCGAATGGGCTGCTGCTGGGATTCGGGTCAATGCCATTGCACCTGGATTTATCCTGACGCCCTTAGTACAGGCTATCGTCGATGAGGGTCTGCTCGACTTGAGGACTGTCGAGCGACGCACTCCCATGGGTCATTTGGGCGAACCACGCAATATTGCAGACGCGATGTTATTTTTAGCCTCGGATCAGGCGGCATTTATTACTGGCGTGACTCTGCCAGTTGATGGCGGGTATACGAGCTGGGGTGCGCCAACCGACGCTTTTACAGGCGATTGACTTCGATTGATGTACTAATAAATATAAAAAAATGTACTATTAAAAAAAATTAAGAATATTTAAAATTCAATGGCTTATAGGATTTTGATAGATACTACTTTAATAGTATCTATCAATCTCTCTCTTAGTTAAAGCCAGTCCCACGCTCAACTAAACGCACGATCAGCGCTGCGGGCTGCCATTTTGGATTGCCACCAGGTTCGGCGGCAAAGTCTTTGAGGCGTTGTAAAACCTTTGGCAAGCCCACCGTATTGGCATAGTGCATTGGCCCGCCGACATGGGCCGGAAACCCGTAGCCGTTCAAATACACAATATCGATATCCGAGGCACGGGCAGCGATGCGTTCTTCAAGAATACGTGCGGCTTCGTTGATCAGCGCGAACATGCAGCGTTCAATGATTTCGCTATCTTCAATTTTGCGAGGCTTGATGCCGTTCTCTGCGCGGTATTTGGCAATCATGGCCTCAACGATTGGGTCAGGGATCGCATCGCGTTTTCCAGCTTCATAGCGATACCAGCCCGCTCCAGTTTTTTGCCCGAAGCGGCCCGCCTCGCAGATCCAATCGTCAACAATCGGTGCGACGGGTGTTGGGCTTGCCGCAGCACGGCGTTTGCGCCCGGCCCAGCTAATATCCAAACCGGCCAAGTCTGCAACCCTGAAAGGGCCCATCGCAAAACCAAAGGCCTGAATGGCGCCATCGATTTGTTGAGGTAGCGCACCTTGAACCATCAGTTCGTTAGCAGCCGCGCGGTACTGAGCCAACATACGGTTGCCGATAAAGCCGTCGCACACACCCGAGACCACAGCAATTTTCTTAATCTTACGAGCCATGTTCATGCAGGTGGCCAGCACGTCGGGCGCAGTCTTGGCGCCACGCACGACTTCGAGCAGTCGCATCACATTGGCAGGGCTAAAAAAATGTAAACCAATCACGTCTTGTGGGCGCTTGGTGAACAGGGCGATCTGGTCGATATTTAGCGCCGAGGTATTCGAGGCCAAAATCGCACCTTGCTTGACCACTCCATCAAGTGTTTTAAAGACTTGCTCTTTGACTTCCATGTTTTCAAACACGGCCTCAATCACAAGATCGACATCGCTGAAATCTTGATAACTCAGCGTCGGTTGGATCAGAGCCATGCATGTATCGAGTTGCGCTTGTGTGAGTTTGCCCTTTTTCATCGAGGTTTCGTAATTTTTACGAATCGTCGCTAAGCCTTTATCTAACGCCTCTTGTTTGGTCTCGAGTAACACAACGGGTAGGCCCGCGCTGATAAAGTTCATGGTGATACCGCCACCCATGGTGCCGGCACCAATGACACCGACTTTTTTGATGGTGCGTAAGGGTGTGTCATCCGGCAAGCCCGGGATTTTTGCTGCGGCCCGCTCGGCGGCAAAGGTGTAGCGCAGTGCGAGCGATTCTGATGATTTGAAGAGCTCAGTAATCAAGCGCCGTTCTTCGGCCAAGCCTGCATCGAACGAGGTAGATTTAAAACTGGCGCAGACCGCGTCAAAGCAACTGACTGGTGCCGGAAAACGTTTCGCTGCGGCGACCACTGCTTTTCTTTTTTCGGCGAGTGCTTCGTCAGTGGGGATATCAGGCACTGTGCGATCACGCACACGCTTGAGCGGTTCGTTTTGCGCGATGACCTTGCGCGTGAAGGCCAGCGCAGCTTCAAGCAAATCGCCTTCGACGATTTGATCGAGCAACAACGTATCTTTAAATTTGCTAGCAGGCAGATGTATACCTGCCACAATCATGTCAACTGCTTTTTCAAAGCCAAGTAAGCGCGGCAAACGTTGGGTGCCACCACCGCCCGGCAAGATGCCAAGTTTGACCTCTGGTAATCCTAAGGTTGCATCGGACAAGGCCACGCGAAAGTGACAGCCGAGCGCCAGTTCAAGACCGCCACCCAAACAAAAGCCACTGATCGCTGCAATCACGGGTTTGTTGCCTGCTTCCATCGTCTGGACGACAGTACGAAGAGTCGGTTCGTGTGTGGTCTTTGGGGTACCAAATTCAGTAATGTCTGCACCGCCAGAAAAAGCACGAGGCGTGCCAATCAAAACAATCCCCCGCACACTCGGGTCGTTGAGTGCTTGGGTCAAACCGGCCCCAATCCCTTCGCGCAGAGCAGCGCCTAAGCCATTAATCGGCGGCTTATTCATCGAAATGACGGCGATATCATCCTGTACTGCATAGCTTGCGAATTCAGTCATGGCGTGTCTCAGTTAAGCTTTTTGCGGCTGCTGCGCGATATTGTTCACGTAAGCCTTGTTTGTACAGTTTACCGTTATCTAAGCGTGGCAGCTTTTGAGTAAAGTCGATGCTGCGCGGGCACTTGAAGGTCGCAAGATGTTCTTTACAAAATAAAAGTAATTCGGCCTTCAAGTCAGATGACTCTGCCACGCCCGTTTGTAATTCAATGACTGCTTTGACTTCTTCGCCCCATTCTTCGTTGGGCACGCCGATCACTCCTACGTCGGCCACTGAAGGGTGCGTCAGCAAAACGCCTTCGATTTCAGTGGGATAAATATTGACACCACCCGAAATAATCAAATTTGCGTTTCGGTCGGTTAAAAATAACCAACCGTCTGCATCGAGATAACCGATATCGCCTAGCGTGAAGTAATCGCCTCGATAAGAGTTTGCAGTTTTGTCTTCATCTTTGAAGTAGTTAAAACGGCCAACAGCAGGGGCCTTGATATAAATCGTACCGGCTGCAGCGGCGGGCAGCTCGAGCCCTTGCTCGTCTAGGATGCGGACTTGATCGGCAGGGTTAGGTTTGCCCACCGTGCCAGGTCTTTTTAGCCAGTCGGCAGACTGGACACTTACTGCGCGACCTTCTGTCGCGGCGTAATACTCAGACAGAATCGGTCCCCACCATTTGATCATCTCGGCTTTTAGTTGCACCGAACAAGGGGCCGCGCCATGAATAACAAACTTAAGCGACGACAAGTCGTACTTGCGCTTCACTTCGGCAGGCAAAGATAGCAAGCGATGAAACATCGTGGGCACCATATGTGTGTGCGTGATGCGATGTTGTTCGATTAAACGCAGAGCCGCTTCGCTGTCCCAGCGATTCATAAGCACAAGCCCCACGCCCGCTAAAAGGGGTTGTGCCATGGAGTAGCCGAACGGTGCTGCGTGATACAGAGGCCCGGCGCAAAGATGAAGTTGATTACAACCTGCTTTGTAACCTGCCGCCTCTGCTAAGTCCAAGGAGGTCAGAACAGAAGGTAAGGTGTAGGCAGGATCGCGGTAGACGCCCTTTGGTCGGCCAGTGGTGCCCGAGGTATAGAGCATTTTGCTGCCAAGGCTAGGATCTTCGATATCATGGGCAGAACAAACGGCTAAGGCGTCCTCGTAGCGTTCAAAGCCATCAATCACCCCGCCAATTGCAAGTTTCACTTGGGCGCGCGAGGCAAGGCTTACCGCAACTTGCACCTGCGGGGCATAGCGAGCTTCTGCAAGCAGCGCCCTGGCTTCGCAGTTATCCAAGATATAGCCGAGTTCTTCGCCAGTCAGGTGCGTATTCAGAGGCGTCAGGCGCAAACCCGAGCGCTCAACCGCTACGCTCGCCTCGACAAACTCCGCGCGATTTGAACAGAGTAAAGCAATGGCATCACCCGCTTTGAGGCCGCGTGCGCGCAGCGCCCTGACCAGTTGATTGGCTCGAGCGTTAAGCTGGGCGAAGCTCGTGACGCGCTCTGCCTCAATGATCGCAGGCTGTTGGCCCTCGTGTCTGGCGTAATAGGCAGTACTCATGCCTTGTTCAATACTTTGCATTCGCATGGATTTAAGTTTCTTGAAATAAAAATCTGAGTGCGTGCTTAGGCTTGCCCGAAAGCTTAGCGAGGCGCGAGGTCAAACGCTATTGCACTTTGAATCCAGACACTTTGATAATTTCTCGAAAACGGTCGATCTCATCGAGTTGCATCTTGCGCATCTCGGTCGGGCGCAACGGCATCAACTCGCCGCCGCCGGTGCTGGTTAAATACTCTTGTGCCTCGCGAGACCCCATCACCTTTTGCAGAGCCTCTGCCAGTATTTGGGTGATGTGGTCAGGCGTCTCAGTGCGAACGTATAACGAGGTCCAAAGGTAATTGACATACGTTGGATAGCCACTTTCTTTTACGGTTGGAATCTCAGGAAACTCAGGTGCACGTGTGTCTCCGGTCACAGCAACCGCACGCAGCTTGCCAGAGAGCAAGAGGGTTGAGACGCCGCTTAGATTGAGTACAGCCCAGTCGAGTTGATTGCCGATCAAGTCTGTAAAGACTGGTGCAGCCCCTTTATACGGCACACTGACGAAGTCCACGCCGCTCAATTGACTAAACCAGTCTAAGGTCAGTTGATACGAGGTTGCGTAGGTGCCTACGTTGATTGGGCGTGATGACTTTTTAGCATCACCCACAAGCTCAGCAAGTGTTTTGATCGGTGAATTGCCGGGCACCACAAAGGCGCCCATTCCTCGGGTCAAACCCGATACTGGCTTGAAGTCCTTGACCGCGTCGTAAGAAAAGGGGCCTTTCATGACAAGTTCATTCAGGCCTAGCGGACTGAGCGTACCCAAAAAAATCGTGTAACCATCAGCAGGTGCGGCTTTGACTGCGGCGCCCGCGATCATGCCGTTGGCTCCGGGGCGGTTTTCGATAACGACCGCTTGCTTAAGCAGGGTCGCAAGCTGCTGACCAAAGTAACGCGCGGCCGAATCGGTGCCGCTGCCAGCAGCAAGCGGTACCAAAATCTTGAGCGAACGACTCGGATAGTCTGTGGTTTGAGCCTGCGTGGGCGCTTGAGCGCCGCAGGTCAGCGTGATCAAGGTAAAAATAACAAGGCTGCTTATTTTCATTGTTTTGCGAGTCCAAGATTTTTTAAAAAAAGACGACTTGAGCATATGCACAAGCAGTCATGTCAAAAAAAGTAACACGCAGGTTTTTAGACGTCAACGTAAAACTAAAAACAAAAACCGCAGCCTAGGCCTCGGGTGTCACGTGAGTCTGACATTGCGCAACCATAACCGTTCGCCTGCGTCTTTATAGACCGAGTGGCTTACGCAGATTTGTGTGCGATAGTTTTTATTGAGGCCCTCAAGCCGATAGGCAATAATCCATCATCCGAGCGATATCGTTTGGTCGGCGATCCATTGTCCAACTTCTTTAGACTTTAGCGGCACGAGCTTTGAACCTAACTCGACAAAGCGCTTTTGTCATTTAGATTTGGCAAAGATACTCGCACCTCGTCTGTATTGATCAACGAGAATAGTGATGTATATTAATAACGGCTAGGCACAGTGGTCGAGTGTGTTGGCATAGAGCGGGGCTAAGCGTCGTCATTAGTTATTGCAGCGCAATACATTTTCAAGGAAGACTATGAAGCATTCCGAAATAAATAAAAATGCAGGCTTAATCGTGCTGGTCAAGCAAGCTGGATTAGAAAAAACCTTCGAACGCTTTCCTGAGGACGTTTCTGTTGCGTTCGATACTGTCATCAAACTGCGTACGACCGGCCAACTGTTGTGTGACCCACTGACCGAATTTTGGCCACCGATGCGAGCCAAGGAGTAGACCATGCACTGGATGACCGCCGCCGAGATTGCCGTAGCCTACAGAAAAAAAGTCTTCTCTCCTGTTGAGCTCACGCAAAATCTTTTGACCAGAATCGATTCACTCAATTCTAAAAATCACGCTTTTATCAGCGTGGATCACGACGGTGCGTTAGCGGCTGCGCGCCAGGCCGAGCGTGAGATCTTCGCCGGCCGCGCGCTAGGGCCCTTACATGGCATCCCGCTCGGCATTAAAGACATCATCGATGTTGCCGGTCAGGCTACGACTTGCCACTCGAAGATTCGACTCGAGCACCGGGCAAGTGAAGATGCGCAAGTCATCCGCAAGTTGCGGGCGGCGGGCGTCACCTTTATGGGTAAATTAGCTTTGCATGAATTCGCGATTGGCGGTCCATCCTTTGACTTGCCGTTTCCGCCCGCGCGTAACCCCTGGAATCTCAACCATCACCCTGGCGGGTCGTCTTCAGGCTCGGGCGCTGCGCTGGCTGCGGGATTAGTGCCTCTGGCGCTCGGAACCGATACCGGTGGATCAGTACGAAATCCTGCCGCTTCGTGCGGGATTGTGGGTTTAAAAGCAACCTATGAGTTGGTGTCGCGCCGTGGCGTGTTTACCTTGTCTTCTACCTTAGATCACGTAGGGCCTATGGCTCGCACGGTTGAGGATACAGGTCTATTACTAAATGTCATGGCAGAACCTCAGAGAGAGGGGATTACGCCTGACTACACTTTAGATCTGCAGCGCGGAGTAAAAGGCTTACGCCTTGGCTATGTACGTCATTTTCATGAACTTGATGAAGTCGCACATCCTGAAGTCAGCGCAGCACTAGACGAAGCGGCAAAAGTCTTTGCAAAACTCGGGGCAGTGGTGACCGACGTGCGGCTGCCACTGTTAAATGATTTTTTAACAGCGCAAAAATTTTTGATGATGGCAGAAGGTTGGGCAGTGCACGAGAAATGGTTGAGCGAGCGCCCAGAGGATTATGCACAGATGTCACGCCGCAAGCTATTAACAGGCGCTTTTGTCACGGGCGGTGAGTATGTTCAGTCGATGCAAAGACGTCGTCTTTTGATTGATGCAGTCGATGATTTGTTTAAAGACTACGATGTTCTGCTTGTTGCCAATTCAATGGATCCGGCTTGCCGCATCGACGACGAATCCGAAATCTTACGCACCTACACACGTCAAGCGCGTATGCCGTTTAACTTAACTGGGCATCCGGCGATTTCAATGATGACAGGACAGTCAACAGGTGGTTTGCCTTTATCCATGCAACTAGTCGGTAAATGTTTTGCCGAAGCGACTGTACTGCGGGCGGCTGCAGCTTACGAACGGGAAACCCAATGGCACACGAGGCATCCAGCAGATTGAAAATCTGCTGGATGTCAGCGCAAATCATTCAGCTCGAATGTTAGCGCTTTTAATCACCTGACCATAACGCTCGTACTCTGCCTGATTAAGCGAGGCAAACTGCGCGCGTGTCAGGTTGCCGGCCTCGCCACCCAAGCCCAGTAAGCGCTCTTGTACGTCGGGCAATTTTAAGACGCGCTGCAATTCATCATGCAATTTATTTAAGATTGCCACGGGCGTGCCGTTTGTGGTGTACAAACCATACCAAGTCGTCACGCTGACGCTGGCAAAACCCGACTCTGTCATAGTCGGAACGTCTGGGAGTTGCGCTGATCGAGTCGGCGTGGTGATGGCGAAGGCTTTGAGCTTACCCGCTTTGATTTGTGACATCGCAGACGAGGTCGTGTCGATCATAAATTGAAGTTGACCCGAGATCAGATCAATATGGGCAGCACTGCTGCCTTTATAGGGCACGTGAGTAGCGGTTGTGCCGCTAGCTGTATTCAACGCAACACCTGCAATGTGCTGTGTACTGCCAATCCCTGACGAGCCGTAGTTATAGCCTGCGGGGTTTGCCTTCATTGCAGCAATAAACTCTTTGGTGTTGCGCGCTGGGTGAGTCGCGGCGACAACAAGAACCTGTGGAACCGTAACCACGAGCCCTAAGGCTTGCAAGTCTTTGAGAGGATCGTAGCCCAGCTTAAGCAGATGGGGTGCGATCGCTTGAGCGGTATTGGTTGCCAACAGCAGTGTGTAGCCGTCCGGCGAGGCTTTGGCGGTCATGTCTGCAGCCAGCGTATTTGCTGCCCCCGGTTTATTTTCAACCAGGAAGGTTTGCTTCATTGTCTGACCAAACTTATCAGCAAGCATGCGAGCCAAAATGTCGGTACCACCACCGGGCGATGCACCAACCATGATTTTTACGGGTTTAGCTGGATAAGCTTGCTCTTGGGCAAAGGCCGCGGTGAAGAGGGTGCTTCCTGACAAAAAAAGATACAGCAGAGTTTTTTTCATTTTTCAGTCCTTTTCTGGTTGTGAATGCTCTATTCGTGATTAAGTTGCATAACTTTGTCTGAATTGCTGCTGACTGTAATTAGGCTCGTTGCAGGCACGGGGCTGAAAGTTCAAGCTCTTGTATGCGCCAACGATCCTGTGAATATGTTAATGCCAAAGTTTTATTGGCGCTTTAGTTCGCTCGCGCCTATGATGGCATGGAGAGCGGTTGCGGCCAGGGTGAATGGTGACCTGGCTCAAGTCAGTTTGAGTCCTGAGGCGCGAGGTGCGAGTTACGTTGAGCTGACCACAAAATCGGGTTAACCCTTAGGTTTAATTTGTTTTTTAAAAAAGATTGAAAGAAAATGAAAATTGAAACGTTGGCTGTACATGCTGGTTACACCCCCGAGCCCACCACTAAAGCGGTCGCCGTTCCGATCTATCAAACGGTGGCGTACTCGTTCGATAGCGCGCAGCACGGCGCCGATCTGTTCGACTTAAAAGTCGCAGGTAATATTTATACGCGCATCATGAACCCGACCAATGATGTGCTTGAAAAGCGTGTTGCGGCACTTGAAGGTGGCATCGCCGCGTTAACGGTATCTTCGGGAATGACTGCGATTGCTTATGCGATTCAGACGATTGCAGAGGCGGGGGACAATATCGTTTCGGCCAGCACGCTCTATGGCGGCACCTACAATCTTTTTGCGCACACGTTTCCGCAACAGGGCATTACCGTTAGCTTCGCTGATTCACGCGATCCAGAAAGTTTTGCTAAGCATATCAACGAAAAAACAAAAGCTATTTTTTGTGAATCGATTGGTAACCCTTTGGGCAATGTGACTGATATCGCTGCACTCGCCAAAGTGGCGCACGCCCATGGGATTCCTTTGATTGTTGATAACACGGTGCCAAGCCCGTACCTCATGCGACCGATTGAACATGGTGCAGATATCGTTGTGCACTCTTTGACAAAATACTTGGGCGGACACGGCAACAGCATTGGTGGTGCAATTGTCGATAGCGGTAAGTTTCCTTGGGCCGAGCACAAAAAACGCTTTGCTCGCTTAAACGAACCCGACGTCAGCTATCACGGCGTCGTGTACACCGAGGCCTTAGGCCCTGCGGCTTACATCGGGCGTGCGCGTGTGGTGCCTTTGCGTAACACGGGCGGTGCTTTGTCGCCGTTCAATGCGTTTTTGATTTTGCAAGGTATTGAAACGCTCGCCTTACGCATGGATCGTATCTGCGAGAACACGCTCGCTCTGGCCAAGTATCTTGAAAAGCATCCCAAGGTTGAGTGGGTGCGTTACGCGGGTTTGCCAAACCATCCAGATCACGCCTTGGTGCAGCGCCAAATGGGTGGCCGCGCTTCAGGCATCTTGTCGTTTGGCATCAAAAGTACTGACACTGATCCCCGGGCCGCCGGTGCGCGTTTTCTTGATGCCTTGAATTTATTCACGCGCCTAGTCAACATTGGCGACGCCAAGTCGCTAGCGACGCACCCGGCTTCAACAACGCACCGCCAGCTCAATCCAGAAGAGCTTGCCAAAGCCGGAGTCTCAGAAAGCATGGTGCGCCTGTCTGTCGGTATCGAGCACGTCAGCGATTTACAGGCCGACCTCGAGCAGGCGTTGGCAAAGACTTAAGGCTACTAAATTATTCAGTTTTGATCTTTGCTGCTTTCACAACGTCAGCATAGCGGGTCAAATCTGTTTTAATTTGGTCGCCGTAGGCAGCTGGCGTTCCGGGTGAGGCGCTCACGCCCAACACATCCAGACGTTGTTTGACGTCTGGATCGTTGAGCACTTCATTAAGCGTTGTATTTAATTTTTGAATGATCGGGGTGGGTGTCTTGGCTGGTGCCAAAATACCTACCCAAGAGGTCAAGACAAAATTGGGCAAGCCCGCTTCAATAAAAGTCTGCACGTCAGGCAGTGAGGGTGCACGTGCCAAACTCGTGACACCGATGCCTTTGATGCGGCCGTTTTTGATATGAGGCAGGGCGCCCGCAACCGCTGTGAACACTAAGGGAATCGAGCCGCCTTGTAAATCAATCATGGCCTGGCCACCTCCCTTATAAGGAACATGCACGAGCTTAGAGCCTGCGACAATATTGAGTGTCTCACCGGCAATATGCGGCGTGCTGCCCATACCCGAGGTGCCGTAATTTAAGCCATTAGCTTCTGTTTTAGACAAGGCAATCAGTTCTTTGACATTATTGGCGGCAAGGGTTGGATGCGCGACTAAAATTAAAATCGCATCCCCGATTTTTCCAACGGGCGCAAAATCTTTGAGAGTGTTAAACGGAATTGAGGCAAACACGTGCGGGTTGATCACCATCGTGCCATCGAAGCCTAGCAATAAACTGTAGCCGTCGGGCTCGGCCAGTGCGATTTGTGAGGTGCCGATGTTGCCCGAGGCTCCGGGTTTGTTTTCAACGATCATTTGCTGACCGAGACGTTTGCTCATTTGTTCGGCGACTAAACGTGCGCTCGCGTCTGTGACGCCGCCCGGCGTAAACGGCACGATCAGGCGAACGGGCTTGTTTGGATAAGCCGTTTGCGCATAGACATTTGTCAGCGTCGTGGCGGCAAGCGCAACGGTACAGTAGCTAACCGAGGTGACAAGTCGAGAAATAAGTTTATGCATTAGGAGCCTCGTTTTTGCTGAGTTCAATAAAAAAATCCAACAATGCAGTGTATTGGAGTTTGGCAAGGTCTGTGCATTTTTCAGGTGACGATCATTCAGGGACAACCCTAGGTTATTGACCAGAGGCTTGAGAATGTGGGGGCTTCGGCGTAGGTGAGGTTCTTTTAGTCGTGAGCGCACTCTTAACAACAGTCTGATGGCAAACTGCTACGATTGACGTGTACGCCTGCCGCCATCATCTCGACTTATTTCGCGGCGGTACCGGCAAAGACAAAATTTATCAAATTAACGAGAGACTTGATTCATCATGAATATGTGGGATTTTTCTGTCAAGGATATTGAGACCTCAGGGGCAACCATACGTCTACGGCACAGCGGCGAGGGACCGCCGCTGTTGTTGCTCCATGGCAACCCGTTAACGCATCTGGCCTGGCATCAGGTTGCGCCACGTTTGTCGCAAAGTTTTCATGTTGTGGCCGCAGACCTGCGTGGTTATGGCGACAGCTCGGCACCTGAAGAGGAGGCCGATTACGCTAACTATTCGTTTCGGGCGATGGCGCAGGATCAGGTTGAGGTCATGCACGCTTTAGGCTACGACACGTTTTACGTCGCCGGTCACGATCGCGGTGCGCGCACGGTTCATCGTATGTGTCTCGATCATCCTAAAAAAATCCTCAAAGCCGCCGTCATCGACATTGTCCCCACGCTTGATATGTGGAATGCGATGGGGCGCGTGGGTGCCATGCTGGGTTGGCACTGGCCTTTTATGGCGCAGCCTGCTGACCTGCCAGAGCGGCTGATGGGTAGCGTTCCAGCAGATTGGTTTTTGCGTAAAAAATTATTAAAGCTGACTTCAGACTTAAATCATATCCCGCCAGAGATCTGGGCAGAATATGTGCGTTGTTTTAATGAAAAGACGATTCGTGGCTCCTGCGGTGATTATCGCGCCGCAGCCACAATTGATTGCGAGTTAGATACCGCCGACCTTGCGCGCAAGCTTGAGATACCTTTGCTGGTGTTATGGGGCAAAACCAGTCTGGTGGGTAAGCAGTTCGCAGATCCGCTAAGTATTTGGCGCGAACGCGCTCACGATGTGCGCGGTGAAGCGTTGCCATGTGGGCACTATGTGAACGAAGAGGCTCCTGAGCAGGTAACTGATTGGTTGTTACGGTTTTTCAGGTAACTCGCTTGACACGCCCTTGTCCTGACGCTACAAAGATCAAGCGAAGTCGCCTTGCATTAAAAATAAGGCATATTAATAATCATTCAATCGACAAGCTTCGCGGATGACTTTGGCTGCTATCGCCAATCAATTAAGGGGGCATCATGAATTTTAAGAATGCAATGAACAATGTTGTGTTGGGTCTAGTAACGCTCATCGTTTCTTTTTCCGCAAGCGCGCAGGTCAAATGGGATATGTATGCCTTTTCAGGCGTGAGTCACCCTGTGACGTTGAGATTAAAGGATTTTGCTGAAGAGGTAAAAAAGAAATCAGACGGCAAATTGCTGATCACGGTCAGACCTGCCGGTGAGTTTCCATTTAAAGCCACTGAAGTGGTGCGTGCGACCTCTACCAATCAAGTGCAAATTGGTGAGGGCTATGCTGGGATGATTTCTGGTGCGATGCCACTGGCTTCGGTTGCAAACTTGCCTATGCTTATCCGTAATAATGACGATGTCCAAAAGGTTTGGCCGATTGTTCAAAAATATGCGTACCCTGAGTTTCAAAAGGCTGGCTTAAAAGTCTTATTTCATTTTGAATGGCCACCGCAAAATTTATTTGGCAAAGGCACGCCAGTACTTAAGCCTGCTGATTTTGCAGGCAAGAAATTTCGTACGACTGACGCTAAGCAAAGCGAAATGCTCAAGAGTCTGAATGCGTCTGCAGTGTCGCTAGCGCCTGCTGAAGTGCCACTCGCTGTTGAGCGTGGTGTCGTTGATGGATTTCTGACTGCGGGTTTCAATGTGTTGGGTGCGAAGTGGTATGAGTTTGTGAACTGGGCCTATTTGCCTGACTTCAACGCAGGTGGCCCAGATTTTATTTTGGTCAATCAAGGTGCCTACGACAAACTTGAGCCGAAAGTCCGTGCTGCGTTAGACGAAGTGGCGCTGACTTGGGGACCTATGATGACGAAAGAAAATAACGCTAGCGAAGGGCGCGATCTTGAGATTCTAAAAACCAAGCATGGGATTACCTTGCATCGTCCTTCCCAGAAGGAAATCGATGATTTCACTAAGACCATGCCACCCATCTGGACTGCCTGGGCTGCGCAGCATGGCCCCAACGCTATCAATATGCTGAAAGAAATTCGTGAAGTCTTAAAAAAGTAGGGCAATGAAAATTGCTTTGAGGGTCTTGTGCAGTTGGGTGTGCAGATTGACGATCATTTTTTCATGGCGTCTTATTTGCCACCCCAAATAGTTTTTGCAGAGAAGAGTGAATGAATCGACTCGTCGCCGCTATAAAGAGTTGGCTTACCAAAACTCTTTTGATGTTCAGCCTTGCGCTCGCAGCGTTTTCTTGCAACGCGGCATTTCCTGAAAGGCGCGTCACGATTGTCGTGCCGTATCCGCCTGGCGGCAGCACCGATATTTTTGCCCGCTCAATCGCACACTATCTTTCACAATTGTGGGGGCAATCGGTTGTCGTTGAAAACCGCGGGGGAGGTGGCACGATCATTGGTACTCAATATGTGAGCCAAGCCCCTTCGGATGGGTATACCTTATTAGTGACTGCCTACGCCTACACGTCTAATCCTTTATTGAAAGAAAACCTCAGCTATCAGCCAAGCTCACTTGCACCGTTACTCCTAATAGGTACCGCACCCAGCCTGCTCTATATCAATGCCAAGTTACCACCGCAAAACTTAGCCGAAGTTATCGCGTTGGCTCAAGCAAGCCCAGCTGGGTTGGTGTTGGGTTCGTCAGGCAACGGCTCAAGCGCGCACATTGCGGCCGAGCTTTTTGCGCATGCTGCGAAGATCAAAATTACGCATGTGCCCTACAAAGGGATGGGTCCTGCACTAAACGATTTGTTTGGCAGCCAACTAATGGGGATTTTCGATATCCCGACCGGGATGGTGAATGTGAAAGCAGGTCGACTGAAGGCCATTGCGATTGCGGCAGCAGAACGCCATCCCGATGCGCCCGAGGTGCCGACACTGAAAGAGTTAGGCCTCGATATGGTATTTGGAACATGGTACGGATTTTTGACACAACAAGGTGTTGAGCAGTCTGTGCAAAAGCAGTTGCACGAGGCTTTGAAGCAAGCCGTTGCAGACCCAGCAGTTAAGCAGGCGATTGCGCGAACTGGGCTCGTGGTGCAGCCGCGTACGCAAGAAGAGTTCAGGCAATTTTTAAAGGATGAAACGCAAAAGTTGGCTGACTTGCTTAAGACGGATGGGGTGAAGATTACGATTGATTAAGGAAGAAAACACGAGATTTTGAGGATCTTGTCAGTTTTGCCACATTGGTTTTCATAGCTAAGTTACAAATTACTCAATGTATCGTGTAAAAATACTCAGTGTATTGAGCAAAATGTATGCTGAGGTGGCAACCCCTTGGCGGACTCTGTCACCCTCTTGATACTGCAGCGCCTGACAGTCACGGAATAAAGCTTTTTAATCGCTCAGCCCAATACAAGTAAGCAGGCTTAGAAAGATGCAAACCGTCCCAGGTGTACTTTGGCAAAAGACCTTGCGCATCGTTGGTCAAACCGGGATTCAAGTCAAGCCATTGGATATTGCGGGTTACAGCAAAGGCTTGAAGCTTTTGATTCAATGCCCTCACGTCATCGACGGTGCTGCCGCACTGCGGGCGTGAGCATTCAAGAGTGGCTTGCATCAAAACGGTGATTTTGTTTTTTTGCAACGCATCGACAATCAAGGTGTATTGCTTAAAGGTTTGCTCAACAGAAACTCCTCTTAAGAGGTCGTTGATGCCAATCATTAAAAAAATACTGTTCGGGCGTAGTATGATGGTCGCGTTTATTTCGCTCAGAATATTTTGAGTCGTGTAGCCCGCGACTCCTTTATTAATCACTCTGCTGGGAGGGAAGAATAAGTGCCAATTTCCCCAAGCAGTAATCGAGTCGCCGAGCATCACGATCTTTTGGGTGGAGCTAGGCTTGAGCTGAGCGCAAGCCTGGCTAGATACACCCATTACGCTGAGTAAAAAAAAACTAAACAGGCATGCGTAAAACAATTTTGCCAACATGTTTGTTTGTTTCCATCATCTCTTTGGCTTGCGCCAGTTGCTCAAAGGCGAAGGTATGGTCTACCAGCGGTTTGATGCGACCGTCTGCAATCGCAGGTAAAACTTCAGCCTTGAATTGAGGTAAAAATTCAGCGCGTTGGTCAGCTGAGCGCAACTTGTTTGACACGCCAAACAGACGCAAGCGTTTTGAATGCAGGGCTAACAGATCAAGCTCGGCTGAGAGTACGCCATCGACATAGCCTACCATCGCAAAGCGCGCTTCAAACGCCATGCAGCGAATGCTCTCTGCAAACACCGAGCCACCAACCGTATCCACCACTAAGTTCGCACCTTTGCCGCCCGTCGCTTCCATTACGGGGCCTTCAAAGCCTGAACCGCGTAGGCACAGCGCCAAGTCCAAACCGTGTTCTTTTAAACGTGCAAGTTTTTCGGGTGAGCCCGAGGTGCCAATGACTTTGGCGCCCATGGCTTTTGCCGTTTGCAGGGCGGCCACGCCAACGCCTGATGACACACCATGAATGAGCAGCCACTCATTT
Source organism: Bordetella parapertussis (assembly GCA_945872285.1). Taxonomy (GTDB): domain Bacteria; phylum Pseudomonadota; class Gammaproteobacteria; order Burkholderiales; family Burkholderiaceae_B; genus Zwartia; species Zwartia parapertussis_D. The sequence continues at coordinate 26,235 of CAMBZR010000003.1, forward strand.
GCTTTGAGCTTGCCTTGTAGCGACAGCATATCGTGCACAACTAAAAAGGTGAGTGGCACGCTGGCAGCTTGCTCAAAACTTAAATTAGCAGGTACTGGGAGGGCCTCGACGCTATCCATACAGGCGTATTCAGCGAAGGCGCCGCGGCAGCGGCCCATGACTTTGTCGCCCACTGCGATGCCTTTGACGTCATTGCCTAGTGCACTGACCACACCAGCGCCCTCTATGCCAACAGGGCTGGCTTGACCGCCTTTATGTAAACCGTGACCAATCACGAACTCACCGCGGTTTAGGCTGGCGGCATGCAGGCGTACCAAAATCTGTTTGGGGCCAGGCGTGGGGATATCGATGGTGCGTTGCTCGAGAACCGTCTTGTTTTCGACGGTTTGCATCCAATATGACAGCATTTTGTAACCTCAAGCGTTTTGAATAACCGAGAGCATACAACTAACCGACCAGATGGTAATCCGATAGCTTGGCTTCATAGGTTAGGCGCCAATAGTCGAGCAGGCTCCAGGGTTGATTGGTGACAATGCGACCTTTGGCATTTTTGTACCAGGTGGAGACTGAAGGATGGCTCCAAGATAGCTGCCCGAGCAGACTATCAATTTCTTGGTTGTAACGGTCGTGCACCTCTTGGCGACACTCGACTGAACGGATTGGTTGGGTGCGTAATGCCTGGATCAAGCCCATGAAGTAACGAGTTTGGCATTCGGCCAAAAAGAGGGCGCTGCCACCGTGGCCGATATTTGTATTGGGCCCGTACATCATAAAGAAATTCGGAAACTCAGGTGCCGTGATCCCTAAGAAAGCCCTTGGATCATCGTCGCCCCATTTTTGTCTGATCGTGACACCACCACGGCCTTGAATATCCATTGGCCACAGCATGCGACCCGCTTGAAAGCCGGTGGCCATCACAAGAATATCGGCCTCAATCAAGGTGCCATCTTCAAGTTCAATCGCCTTGGCGTGCACCTGCTTAATCGCACCCGTTTCAAGCCTAACGTTGTCACGCTTGAGCATGCTGTACCAACCTGCATCGCCCAACACACGCTTACCAAATGGCGGGAAATCAGGCACAACCTTTTTAAGCAAATCGTCTCGACCTGCCAGCTCGCGACGAATGTGCTTCACCATGCTTTCCCGCAGGCGCGCGTTAAACGCGCTGATCGATTCAGAGCCGCCTTGCCAGGTCGGGTCGATTTTTAGTGCTTCAAACAAGCCATCACCAAAGGCCCAAAATAATTGAAAGCGATACCAGGGTGCGTAAAAGGGCACATTGTTCAATACCCACTTGGTATCCTCACTGACTACCCCATCGATGTTAGGTCTGCGAACCACCCAACTGCCCGAGCGCTGTAAAACGGCAAGCGACTCAACTTGCGCGGCGATCGCGGGGCCTACTTGAACTGCGCTGGCTCCGGTGCCGATCAAGGCAATTTTTTTGCCTTTCACGTCAAGGTGTTCGGGCCATTGCGCTGTATGAACGACTTGCCCTTGAAATTGTTCAAGGCCAGGTAGCTTTGGAATCGCAGGACGGTTAAGTTGCCCTACGGCACAGATGACCGCGTTGGCTTGGATGTACTCAACGCGGTCTGTGTCGTCAGTCGTCTGCTTGGTTGTCTTCTGATTTGCATGTATCGACCACGTTTGCGTCGCTTCATCAAACACGACTGACGACACTTCGGTATTAAACCGAATGTGTTTGCGGACTTCGTACTTATCAGCGCAGTGCTCAAGATACGCTTGAATCGCGTCGCGCTGCGAAAAGTAGTTTGGCCAGTTGTTGTTGGGCTCAAACGAAAATTGATAAAAATGATTAGGCGTATCCACTGCGCAGCCTGGGTAGCGGTTCTCGTACCAAGTGCCACCGACCTCGGCGTTTTTTTCAAAGATGGTGTAGGGGATGCCGAGTTTGCCAAGGTGGATGGCAGCGCATAGCCCTGACGCGCCGGCACCGATGATGACAACGTGGAGGGCGTTTGTCTTGGGACGCGACGGTACCTCGCTAGGAGTGATTGTGCGCGCAAGATTAAGCATGTGCTGGTCGCTGACTTGCAGGCCAACTTGCTCAAGCAACATGGGCACATAGGCTTCAGAGACTTGTTCGCCAACGGCTGTACTCATCATTCTTTGTATGACAAGGCTTGAAGGATGCGCCATGACTGGCGTGCCCCCTGTGCTCATCTCAACCAGACAGGCAGCCATGCGCTCGCGGATGTCAGCCGCGAGCGCTGGGGGGATGGATTCGAGATGTTCCCAAGCGCCGCGAATATGCGGCACGATGTGCTCGAGCAGTGACAGATCACCCGTCAGGTGAATGAGAGACATCGCTAAAGGGACGGGGTTTGCCCCTTCAAGACGAGCGCGGATCGAACTGAAATCTGAGTGCGGCATAGATGACTGATAACGTGGTGACGGGCGAGCATCAAAGTAGCAAGTCTACAGTTTCTCGTTTGAAGCGCTGCAATTGCCGCGTTGCAGCATTTTGAGTCACTGCAAGATGCCTTGATCTTGGTCAGGTTTAGTTAAAAGATTCAAACATGACCGCACCGTTAGTTTGTTGCGATGTGATTGGAGACCTGCCTGCGCTGGTTGCACAGCGCTGGGACTGGAAAAATTCAAAAAGAAGTACTACGCACACGCTTGCGTGAAATGCTTGCCAACGAGAATAAAGGATAAGAGCGATGGATCCGGTGACAACAGAAGGCTTAAAGCAATTATTGAGTAAAGAGCGCATCAAAGAGGTGTTGGTGTCTTACTGTCGCGGTGTGGATCGTTGCGAATGGGATTCAGTGCGCGAGGCATATCACGTCGACGCGTACGATGACCATGGAGGCTACAAAGGCAACGTTGACGGTTTTATTGAATGGCTTGAACGTCGGCATCAAACGATTGAGCAGTCGATGCACTTTATCGGAAACTGCAAGATCGATTTTTTAAGTGACAACGTTGCAGTTGCAGAAACCTACTGCGTTGCGTATCAGCGTTATGGGCACGAAGCCCTTGAGACAATCAAGTTATGGCTGGGCGATGAGCCTTTGCAAGCGGGCAAGAAGGTCGTTGTCGACCTCATCTGTCGCTACATTGATCGTATGGAGTGCAGGCAAGGGGTCTGGAAGATTGCGAGTCGAATTGTTGCCATCGAAGACGTCAAAGCCTCGCAGCAAGTGGATCGATTACAACCAATCTGGGCCTTGGCCAAGCGCGATCGCTCGGATGCCCTGTGGCAGATGCTTGCTGGTTCAGCTGACGCAAAGCCATAATTTTCGGTACCATGCTTACTAGGTAATGATCACCAAGATTCAAAAATCAAGTTTCAAAAGTCATAAAAGCAATCAGGAGATATCTGTGGATTTAAAACTAAAAGCTAAACGTGCCCTCGTGACCGGTGCCTCAAAAGGGATCGGTAAGTCGTGCGCAATGGTATTGGCGCAAGAGGGATGCGAGGTTCTGCTGGTGTCGCGCGATGGCGCTGCCTTAAAAGAGTTAGCCGCTGAGATTAAAGCCGCTACGGGCGTTAAGGTTGACTATTTGTCGGCAGATTTAAGCGCAAAAGGGTCGGCCAGGACAGTGAGTGATTGGGCGGGTGAAATCGATATCTTGGTGAATAACGCGGGCGCCATCCCTGGCGGTGATTTGTTGACGGTAGACGAAGACACTTGGCGCACAGCTTGGGATTTGAAAGTTTTTGGCTACATCAACCTATGTCGCGAAGTCTATCGCAAGATGAAAGTGCGCCATGAGGGTGTGATCGTCAATATTTTGGGTGCAGCAGGCGAGCGTCTAATGTCGTCTTACATTGCGGGGTCAACCGCAAACGCAGGCTTGATGGCTTTTACCCGTGCCTTGGGTGGCAGCTCGCATAAAGATGGTATTCGCGTGGTCGGTGTGAGTCCTGGCCCCGTTGCGACTGAGCGTTTGACTAAGCTTTTTAAACAGCGCGCTCTTGCTACCTACGGCGACGAAAACCGCTGGACCGACATGGTATCGGGGATGGCCTTTGGCCGCCCAGCTGAGCCCGAAGAAATCGCCTATACGGTGGCGTTTGTGGCCTCAGAACGCTCATCGTACACAACCGGTATTTATATTACGATTGATGGCGGTCTGGCTGCAGCGAATTAATCGATTTTAGAAATGACTAAATTAACAACGACACAACAAAGGAAGACGAGCATGAATAACGACGATCTGTACCAAAAAGGAATGGAAATCCGCCGCACCTTACACGGTGAGGCAAGCTTCAAAAAATCAAATACCGTAACCTATGGAGATCCTTTGATGACAAACTTCATCAAGGTTGCAACGACCTCGGTGTTTGGCGCCTTGTGGGCCCGCCCCGGCCTTGACTTGAAAACACGTGCGCTCGTGGTCATGATCTCGGATGCCTGCACTGGCCAAGAAGCTGAACTGCACATCCACATGATCTTTGCCCTGAAGCAAGGTTGGACACAAGAAGAGATCAGCGAAGTGTTGCTGCAACTGATGGGCTACATCGGTGCACCTAAAATTCGCGAAGCGATGTTGATTGCAGTGAAAGTGTTTGCAGAGTACGAAGCAAGCTTGAAGTCTGCGAAGAAGCCTAAAAAAGCGACTAAGAAGGCGCTTAAAAAGGCAGGTAAATAAGCGACACCTAACCTTTGCGCAGTAGTTTGTCGAAGATTCGTAAAACAAGACCTCAAACATCGCAGTTAATGTTTGAGGTCTTTGCTATTGGTACTTCCTAGAATATTTAAACTAAAACTTAATACCCTGTATTGCCCGTCGGAGCACTAGGCACAGCAGGTGTCCAGCCCGTTAAGCGACCCACTTCGGCTTTGACCCAATTTGACATGGCAGCGCGGTCATTGACCAACATCACCATTTGAAAGCCTTGGTCAATATAGCGTTGCGAATACTTAGAGCTGCCAGTGTGCATACCCGCCACAACCTTGTGCTTTTTACACAGTTCAAGCATACGATTGACGGTTGCCACGTGCAAAGGCTCATCGTTATCCATCACTGGGGGTAAGCCCAACGCCAAGGCCAAATCGGTTGGTCCGATGTAGGCGCCATCTAGGCCTGGTGTTGAAATGATTTCTTCCATTTTCTCGATACCCTCAGGGGTTTCGATCATGACGATACAGAGCATTTCTTTATCAGAATGTTTTTGGTAGTCAGCACCGCTATACATAAACGCCCGGTTTGGGCCGTTGCTGCGCATGCCGGTTGGAGGATAGCGGCATGCGGCGACAGCACGTTCAGCTTCTTCACGATTGCTGACCATCGGCACGATCACGCCGTAGGCGCCCGCATCTAGCACCTTCATGATCATTGAGGGTTCGTTCCATGGCACACGAACTAAGGGTGTGACATTGGTGGTTGAAATTGCTGTGAGCATTGGCACGACGTCTGAGTAATCAATACAGCCGTGTTGCATATCGACGCAAAGCCAGTCGACGCCAGTGTGCGCCATCACCTCGGCAGGAAAGCAACCAGGAATAGACAGCCAGGCACCAACGGTGGTTTTGCCTTCACGCCATAATTTTTTTAGATTGTTCACACGCATCGCGAGTTCTCCTTTAATTGTCTCGTGTCTTAATATAGCCTTGTTTGGTTTTTTTTACCCATGGTTGAACTCTGGCGGTCTAACATAGGCAATCGAACTTAAAAAAGGATCGGAGATGAGCCTCATCACACGCGTAGAAGTTCACGAGTTTGAGTTTGATGCCCGCAACCTCTCTCGCCAGGGGATGGCACAGTCTGTCACGTTCAAGCGAGGCTCTACAGTTCGTCTCTCTAAATTTGCCATTGTGATCCAGACCGCGGATGGCGGGCGTGGTGAATATGTAGCGCAGTGGGTCGCGACGCGCTCGAGTCTTGGTCAGTTACTGATGCTTTGTCCCCGAATCATAGGCAAAGACGCCCGCGAGCGAATCGCCATCTACGAGGATCTCAAACGTGACATTCGGCAGTTCGATCACATGGGGCATGGGTGTCTGGATATCGCTCTTTGGGATTGGGCTGGGCGCCACTATGGGGCTTCGGTAACTGAGCTACTTGGTGGCTACCGCAAGCGCTTGCCGGCCTACGCCAGCACTTATCATGCTGATCGTAACGGCGGCCTTGATTGCAAAGAGGCCTTTGTTGATTTCGCCGAGCATTGCTATGCCTTAGGCTATCGGGCCTTCAAAGTGCATGGCTGGAACGATGGCAACGCACGCGAAGAGGCGGCTAACGTATTGCATTTGGCCAAGCACGTGGGCGATCGTTTGACCTTGATGCTAGACCCTGCCTGTGAGCTTAGAACCTTTGCCGATGCGTTGTATGTGGGACGCGCGTGCGATGAAGGTAATTATTTTTGGTACGAAGATCCCTACCGAGACGGGGGCGTCTCTGCGTTTGCACACAAGCGTTTGCGCGAGATGCTCAAGACGCCGTTACTGATGACTGAGCATGTCAGAGGTGTTGAGCCCAAAGCTGATTTTGTATTGGCGGGTGGTACCGACTTTTTGCGAGTCGATCCAGAGTACGACATGGGGATTACGGGGTCGCTCAAGATCGCGCACATGGCTGAGTCACTAGGACTGGATTGCGAGATTCATGCAAGCGGGCCGGCACACCGCCACTTGATGGCGGCGATGCGCAACACAAACTATTACGAAGTGGCGTTAGTGGGGCCCGATTGCCCCAACGCGCTGGCGCCCATCTATACCTGTGGCTATACCGATCAACTTGACTGCGTCGGTGCTGACGGTTGCGTCTCGGTGCCCACGGGACCTGGGCTAGGGGTGACCTACGATTGGGGGTTTATTAGCCACAATCGTACTCAACTCCACGTTTTTGAATAGATATTCGCTAGATGCAAGGACAACCCGGCAAGGGCCGCCTGATGGCATACGAGGCCAGACGTTGCAAATCTCAAGCGATAAATAAAGTTTGCGTCCTCTGAAGCGCCTGTAGTACAGTGAATCAGCAAAAAAATACTGAGTGGCTATGACCACCCAAATTCACGTTCAATTCAAACCATCGTGGCAGAGACAAAATATGAAAATCGCTCGCTCATTTACAAAATTCGCCCTGGCTGCTGCTTTGACCACACTGTCACTGGCAGCCGCTGCTCAGGTCACCTTACGCTTTGGTCATGCCAACAGTCCAGGCGAGGTTGCCTATGACCTGTACCAAGAATTTGCCAATAACGTCAATAAAAAATCGAATGGTCAGCTAAATATTCGAGTGTTCCCATCTGAGCAGCTCGGCAAAGAGGTTGATTTGCTGCAGCAGCTTAAGTCAGGTGCACTTGATATTTCAACGCCCTCAATGCCAACTTTAAATATTATGGTGCCGGCGTTCGAGATGCCTAGCGCTCCATTTTTATGGAAAGACTGGAAAGAAGCCGAGGCTGTGATTCGGGGCGCCGCCATGGAGCCGATCTGGACAGAGCTAAAGGATAAACACAACATTGTGCCCCTGACTAAGATTTGGTACTGGGGCTGGCGCAACTTTACGTTTACGAGCAAAGAGGTGCGTAAGCCCGAAGAGATGGCTGGTTTGAAGGTGCGGGTACCTGAGTCGCCGATTTGGGTTGAGATGGTGCGCGGCTTTGGTGCTGCACCGACACCTATTCCTTTTGGCGAGGTGTATACCGCATTGCAACAAAAAACGGTTGATGGTCAAGAAAACCCAATCCCCACCATTTATTCGCGTAAGTTCTACGAAGTGCAGGGCGTGCTGTCGATGACACGTCATATGCTTCAGAACAATACATTGTTGATCAACAAAGCGAGTATGGCCAAACTCAAACCAGAGTTGCAAAAGCTGTTGATCGACGAAGCCGAAGCGGCGTCTGCAATCAACACCCAGAAGCAGCAAGCGCTTGAGGTGTCGATGCTTGAAGATATCCGCAAATCGGGTAAAACAAAAATTATTGCCGATCCTGATCGTGATGCCTTTGCTGCAAAGATGCAGGCTGTCTATCCAAAACTTGAAGCCCGCTGGGGAACTGAGAACTGGAAGCGCGTGCGTGCTGAGATTGATCAGATGCGCGCCGCCAAGTAAGGGCAGCGATGTTTCAAGCAGTCAAACGCCTAGGCAATGGATTGGCCTGGCTCGAGGATCTCTTGGTGATGTGGACGGTGGCGATTATCGCCGTCCTGCTAGGGCTTGGTGTGATACTGCGCTATGTCTTCAACGATCCAATCACCTGGTCTGAAGAGTTCGTGGTGACTCTGTTTGTCTGGTCTGTGATGTTTGGTATCCCATCGGCGCTGCGTTCGCGCATGCACATTCGCATTGACGTGCTGATTTTGCGGCTGAAACCTCAAGCTCGCAGATCTGTAGGTCTGTTGGCCTGTGCGGCGGGTGCCGTCATTTTGGTTGCGGCGATTTACGCAGGCGTGTCTTATACGTTGAACGTATGGGCGAGCAACACGCCAATGCTTGGCTATTCGATGGGGTGGATTTTTATCTCAATGCCAATCGGTTTTGCACTCACGCTATTGCACGGTGCGATTATTTTAGTCGATGAAGGCCCCGAGGTCGTATTTCAAAATGCGACAGAAACGGTCATTGATATGGCTCAGACTTAATCAATAAGTGATATCCATTTCATGCTGACCCTTCTGCTCTGTGTGTTTGTCGCGCTGTTGATTATTGGCGTGCCAATCGGCTTCGCCATGCTGGGCTCGGCCATGCTGGTGATCGGCCTAGACGGTATCCCCGTGTCTGTGGTGGCGCAACGTGTAGCTACTAGCGTGCAATCATTTCCTTTATTGGCGGTGCCGCTGTTCACGTTGGCCGGTGCGCTAATGAACGAGTCCGGCATCAGCGAGAGGTTATTTAACTTTACGCGCGCCTTTGTTGGACACATTCGTGGTGGGTTGGCTCAAACCGCGATCGTGGGTAATGTGTTCCTTTCTGGAATTTCTGGTTCGTCGGTGGCTGATTGTGCCGCCACCTCGCGGGTGTTCGTGCCACAACTCACCGCAGCAGGTTATGGGCGTGGCTTTGCCGCGGCGGTGTGTGCGGCTGCGGCGACGCTTGGGCCGATTATTCCACCTTCGATTCTGATGGTGATTTATGCGTGGCAGGCTAACGTGTCGTTGGGTGATCTGTTTATCGCAGGTTTAATTCCGGGCGTCGTGATGGCCGGTGCGATGATGCTTGTCATTGATTGGACAGCGCGCAAACGCGGATTTCCAAAAGATGCGGCCTTTAGTCGCACGCGACTGTATCAAGCTTTTCGTCATGCGCTGTGGGCCTTGGCGATGCCTGTACTGATTCTGGTTGGTTTTCGTATGGGCGTCTTTACGGCAACTGAGATTGCTGCGGTCGCTTGTGCTTACTCTTTGATTATTGGACTGTTTGTTTATCGCACCTTGACCTTACGCATGTTGCCCGCGATCTTGCTTGCCACGGGACGCGAAACGGCTGCAATCTTGGTGATCGCTGCGGGAGCAGCCCCCTTTGGTTGGATCTTGGGTGTTGAGCAAGCGCCGCAGCAAGTCTCAGCGTTGTTGACGTCAATCACGACTTCGCCCTGGGCCATTTTGCTGATTTTGAACATCGCGCTCTTGATCGCTGGCATGTTCATGGAGACGCTCGCCATCATGATCATCGTCGTGCCGATTTTGATTCCGCTGTTAACGGCACTTCAAATTGATCTTCTACACTTTGGCATTGTGTTGTTGGTGAATTTAGTCATTGGGCAAATCACCCCACCTGTGGGAGTGTTAATGTTTGTGGCAAGCTCGGTCTCGCGCACCCATCTCGGCCTGATCGTCAAAGAAATTGGGCCCTTTGTGTTTGCGTTGATTGGTGCACTCGCAATCTTGACTTACATCCCTGCTATCTCAACGTGGTTACCTCGAGTGCTCAATCACTGATTGAATAGCAGGTGGCCAGCCTTGATTACTCTGTTCCAGCACTTGGTTGCCCAGAGTGCTCAATCACTGAGCTAAGACCAAGTTACCACCCTTGATGACCTTGTTCCACTTTTCAATTTCAACCGGTATACGGGCCTGAGCAGACGCGGTACTGCCGCCAATGACCGTCATACCGATTGCACCCAGTTTTTCGATAACATCGGGCCGTTTGAGAACGATGTTGACTTCGAGGTTGAGCCTTGCAACGATGTCAGTGGGCGTGTTCGTTGGGGCAAATAAGGTGTAGTTGGTTGCTGCTTCATAGCCCGCCAAGCCCGCTTCGATAAAGGTTGGTACGTCTGGCAACGTGCTCGTGCGCGTAGCGCTTCCCACTGCTAAGGCGCGTGTCTTTCCGGCGCGAATATTAGTCAAGTGTGCGGGAAGGCTATCGAGTGACATCGCCACGCGACCAGACAGTAAATCAGGCATAAATTGCGTCGTGCCACGATACGGAACATGCACAACATCTATGCCAGACATTTGTTTAAATAATTCCATATTCAAATGAACTTGACCGCCTACGCCCGACGACGCATAGCTTAGTGCACCCGGTTTTGCTTTGACCAAGGCGATCAACTCTTTTAAATCTTTTGCTGGGACGTCGACGTTAACAACAAGTCCGACGAGGCCAAAGCCAAGTTGCACAACGGGTAGCAAATCACGTTGCATCTCAAAGCTCAGTGCAGGGTGCGCATGAGGTGCAATCGCGTAGTCAAGGATGCTGCCGACCATCAGCGTATAGCCATCGGGTGCACTGCGGGCGAGTTGTGCCGCGCCAATCGTAGCGCCCGCGCCTGGCCGATTTTCAACTGTGATGGTGCTGTTTAACGCGGGTGCTAGTCGCTCGGCAATGATGCGCGCGACGGTATCGACACCACCTCCGGCAGGGTAGGGTGAAATAATGGTGATTGGTTTGCTTGGCCAGGCTTGCGCATAAGCGAGGCTCGTAAACAGTGAGAGCGCTGCGTAAGTGACAAAACGCAAGACTTTTGCAAGATATGCTGGGACAGGGTAGAGGAGGCGCGTGAACATGTTGAAACCTTTAAGTTGGGTATGCATGACAGGATTCAGTTTGAAACAGAGACAACAGAAGAGGGCGTTAGGCCCTTCGAAAAAGCGACTTGGCAGTTGAGCCCTTCGCGCGCGATATGATCAAAGCACTCATCGGTCCAACAAAGTGAGTGTGGAGTCAACAGAACCTGTCGCATCTTGAGCAAGGGGTTGTCAGTTTGAATCGGCTCTTGCTCAAAGACATCAAGCCCCGCGCCGGCAATGACTCCTTGATTTAGCGCGTCAATTAAAGCGAGTTCATCTACGATTGGGCCGCGCGCCATATTGATGAGAAACGCGGACGATTTCATTTTTGAAAGGCGTTCGCGATTGATGATGTGACGTGTTTTTTCGTTCAGGACTAGGGTCGTCACTAAAAAATCACTTTGCGCTAAAAGAGTGTCTAGATCAACCAGAGCCGCCCCGCAAGCAGATATTGCATCAGCTTGAGCAAAGGGATCACAGGCCAGCATCTGCCAGCCAAAGGGGCGGGCCAGTGCAAGGAGTTCTAAGCCGATTCCCCCTGCACCCAGCACGCCTAAGGTACGAGTGGTGAGGCCAAGACCCATGTGATTGGTACGAGTGTTCCACTCGCCCTTGCGGATCAGATTATCTTTTGCAAACAAACGCCCCGCCAGCGCAAAAATCATTGTGAGAGACGCAACGGCAACCGGGCGACGAACGGCGATCGGCGTATTGGTGGTGAGGATACCTTTCGCGGCCAAGGCGGCGACATCAACCGAGTCGTAGCCCACGCCATGGCGCGAAACTAAGCGCACGCGACAGTCTGAGCGAGCAATCGACCTGGCGGTGACCGCAGGGCTGTTAACGTGTAAGCCGTCATAGCGTGCCATGATGTCAGGCGTAATTTCGGTGACTGTTTCATCAATGAATTCCCAAGCGATATGTTGTTCTTGCTTCAAGAGTTCGAGCGGGCCTAAGCCAAAGCTTGGCGAACCGTCACTGGTAAGCAGATCTCGTGTGATCCCAAGGCGAAAAGTCATGTTCAGGCTCCGGTTTTCATGTCGTCAATTAACGTGCTCATAGCCTGTTGCAACAGGCCCGAGTCTGTGCCTGCGGCCAGCATCGTGTAGCCCATTGCTTTGGCACGTGCGATCCATGCCGGGTCCGTTGCCATAAAGCCCGCGATTTTTCCGTATTGTCGGGCGACCTTTGCCACGCGTGCCATGGCCTTTAGAAATACAGGATTTTCGAACTGAGCGGGAATCCCCATAAAGTTTGTGAGGTCGAAATGCCCTAACCAAAGAATATCGATCCCATCAACGGCAGCGATCTCTTCGATATTGGCAAGACCACGCTCAGTTTCGATTTGCGCCATGATCAGGGTGCGTGCATGGTATGCCTGTACTTTTTCGGTGACAGCGCCGCCTTGGTAGTCACATTGTGCAAAGCCAAAGGCAGCCCCTCGACGACCAAGGGGGGGGTAACGGCAGGCTTGGACAATGCTCAAGGCGTGCTCGCGCGATTCAACCATGGGAATCATGACGCCGTGCGCGCCTAAGTCGAGGGCTCGGGCCAGCCAAGTGTATTCTCCGCGCGGCACGCGCACCATCGGCGTGATGGCAAGGCCGCGACACGATGCAAAGAGCCACTTTAACGTTTCAAAACTTAAGCCAGTATGCTCCATGTCGTAAAGCACAAACTCTGCGCCGGCATTCACCAAAATACTTGAGACACCGGGTGAAAAAAATTCAAAGACCATTGCTCCCGGCACTGTTTGGCCGGACATGATCTTGTTTTTCAACGGTTCTTGTTGATTCATGGTTGCTCCTGCACTCAAAAAATATGTGGATGTGACGTTTGTAGGGATGACGTTATCTTTATTGCTAAAACACGGCAAGCGCTAAGGCGCTTGAAAAGAAAGCGCCTAGCTCTTCACTGGTCTGTAACGAGTGTTGGTCAAGGGTCTTGGTTTGAAGAATCTGTTCTTTGGTTTGTGCTCGGGTCAAGACCACCTTCGACTCGGCGACCTTTTTTAAGCGCCAGCCAGTTGCAATTTTTTCGAGTTGTCTTAGGGCACCTTGCCCATCGCTGCCAGCACAGATTAACGCAGCGTAAGGGCGCCCATTGAGCTCATCGAGTACTTGATAAAAGGTGCGATCAAAAAAGTCTTTCATGACTCCACTGAGCGATCCTAGCATCTCAGGCGCAATAAAGACATAGCCGCTTGCTGTCCGCAGATGCTCGGGCTGCACATGTTGCGCTTGCAGCAGGATCACTTCGATCTCTGGCTCTGTTCGCGCGCCTTGGGCGACTGCTTGAGCGATTTGCTCAGAGCCTCCGGTGACGGAATGAAAGATGACGAGAAGTTGTTTCATCTTTTAGCAGCGGGATCTGGTTGTTTAGGGCGAAGGCGCAGCGCGAAACCACAAGCCGCGTTTGAAGCAACTGAGCGTAAAGAAACCGACTGATACGCTCGCGACAACATAATGTAGCTGTTGGTAGCCCGCTAAAAAAGCAGCCTCAGGAGTTTGCCCTGCAGCAAGCGCACTGGCTTCACCGCGATCCACCAGCCAGAGCCAACAGACTGCACCTGTGACGATCCCTAACATTCGGGTTAACACAGCAAGACTGCCTGCGACTCCGCGCGACTGAGGGGGTAGGTCAGCCATCATCCAATCAGAATAAACGACTTGAAAAAGTCCGATGCCCACGCCCTGCAGGGCGATGCTCACAACCATGAGCAAGACTGAAACCGTGGTGGACCACAGGCAGATTGCAACGAAGCCCAAGCAACAAAAGCAGGCTGCGATGAAGCCGCTTTGGTTCAGTCCGAAGCGTCGCACTAGCGCGGGAGTCACCGCCGCACCGACCAAGCCACCGAGTGCCCACGCGACTAATAAGGCGCCACTCTGCGCAGATCCCCAATGTAGGACGCGGATGAGGTAGTAGGGCAAAATAAGTGGGATTGAAAAACTGCATAATTGGACGATGACGCATGAAACGTTGACCCAACGAAAATTTGAATTGCTACGCAAAGTGTCCAACAACAGGCGGGTCGTTGACTGCGTGGCTTTGGACTTTGCAGAGCCTTGAGCAACGGCGCTCGTACGCTGCAGAGCAGGGTGATGAATCGCTAAGCAAGCCAGCGCCACTAAAACAATCGGTACACGTATCCAATAGACTCCGGTCCAACCCATCCATTCAATACTAAAACCACCTATGATCGGGGCAGCGACAGTGGCCAAGGCTGCCATGCTGCCATAGACTGATAAAGCGTGAGTACGCTCATGTTCTGCAAAAAGAAAGGTAACCAACGCGGGGCCGCATGACAAAATTAGGGCGGCAGAAATCCCTTGCAGCACGCGCGCCGCTAACAGCCAACTATAAAAAGGTGAAACGGCGCATAACGCAAAAGCAATCGCACCCAATACTAAGCCAAACCTAAAGACACGCAAGTGACCGATACGGTCGCCTAGCGCACCAAACCAGAGCACCAAGCTGCCGTAAGTCAGCACATAAAACAAAGCCACCCAACGAATGGTTTGGGTTTGAATTTGGAACGCCGCGGAGATCGCCGGAAAGGCAATATTGACGGCAAAATCAAGCGGACCGACCGAGGCGCCCAAACCGATGGCAAATAACGCCAAAAGATTCAAAAACGTTGACGCTTTTATTGCCGGTGGGTCTGTCAGAGTTGACACGCTAACTGTTTACTCGACCTTAGCACCGGAGGCTTGAACGACTTTAGCCCACTTTTCGGTTTCGGCAGCAATGACCTTGCCAAACGCTGCGGGTGTGCCAGCAATGGGGACTCCACCCAATTCAGCCAGACGTTTTCGTATGGCGGGGTCAGCCAAGGCCTTATTGACCTCTGCGTTCATTTTTGCAATGACCTCAGCGGGTGTGTTTTTGGGCATGCCCACTCCAAACCAGGCTGTTGCTTCATAGCCTTTGACTGTTGCGCCAACGGTGGGAAGGTCGGGTGCAGAAGGCTCGACGCCTTCAGAGGTGACCGCTAGAGCTCGAATTCGACCGCCTTTGATGTATGGCACCGAGGAGGGTAAATTGTCGAAAAAGACTTGTACTTGTCCTGCGGTCAGGTCGATCAGGGCAGGTCCCGAGCCCTTGTACGGAACATGAAGCATGTTGCAACCGGTCATTGACTTAAAGAGTTCGCCCGACAAGTGCGTTGAAGTGCCGCTGCCGGATGAGGCCATATTGACTTTGCCTGGGTTGGCTTTGCAATACTCAATAAATTCAGCAACGGTTTTGACTGGCAAATTGTTTGTCGCGACCATTACGTTTGGCGTACGCACCAGTCCCGCAACCGGTGCGATATCGCGGATAAAGTTATACGAAAGATTTTTATACAGTGAGGCGTTGATGCCGTTAGCTGGATTGACCAACAACATCGTGTAACCGTCGGCAGGCGAGTTGATCACAAGTTCCGTGCCGATGTTATTGCCCGCGCCTGGCTTGTTTTCGACAACGACGGGGTGGCCTAGCGTTTCAGACAGCCGCTGCGCCATAATGCGAGCCAGTACATCCGTAGTACCTGCAGGCGGATAGGGAACAATCCATCTAACCGCTCGGGTCGGGTAGTCAGAAGCCCAGGCGCTTTGCGAGCCTGCAGCGAAAGATAAGATGGCGAAAGTTAAAAGGCGCAGTGCGTTGCTCATTTTTTTTCCAATGATTAAGTCAACCGAATATATCCCGTTTGCTGCAAGATGGGTACGATTTTGGGCATTTTTTATATTGTTCTTCTGGTTCTTCTTCCGGTTCTTTAGGGTCTAGGGGTTTGCGCTAGGTCCTTAGTCTTCAAGCCCATGCTTGTCGTCAAAAAAATGACAATAATTTGACGATGCCCCCTATAATTTGGCGATTATTCATTGAGGGGTGTTTGACATGCGATTTCTAAAACGTGCGTCTCGTGCATTGATTGCGGTCTTGTGTTCCGGTAGCGCCCTGTTTGCCAGCGCAAACGAACTGACGATCGGTTTGTCAGCCCCCATCACGTCTCTCGACCCGCATTATCATAATCTGACGCCTAATAACTCGTTATCGCTGAATGTGTTTGAAGATCTGCTCTCAACGGATCAGTTTCAAAATATTAAGCCTGGTCTGGCCGAAAGCTGGCGTAATCTTGACCCCTTAACCTATGAGTTTAAGCTTCGAAAAGGAGTGAAATGGCATGACGGATCGCCCTTTGTGGCTGCCGATGTCTTAGCCACACTGAAGCGCGTTCCCAATGTGCCGAACAGCCCAGCCTCGTTCGCGGTGTTTGTGCGGTCAATTGTTGAGGCGACCGCACCCGACGAGCACACACTTATCTTGAAAACCGCCGTGCCGAATCCAGGCTTGGCAAGCGACATGACTTCGGTGCGCATTTTGCCGAAGGCTGTTGCAGAGTCAGCCACGACAGAGGATTTCAACAGTGGTAAGGCAATGATTGGTACGGGGCCTTTTAAATTTTCTGAATACAAACCTGGTGATCGAGTCGTTTTGGTACGCAACGATCAGTACTGGGGTGAAAAGCCCGACTGGACGCGCGTGCAGATGCGCATGGTGGCGAATAATGCCACCCGAGTCGCGGCCTTGCTTGCGGGCGATCTGCAGATGATCGAAAACGTGCCAACCTCAGACGTTAAACGTCTCATGGGCGACAAAAATTTAGCGGTGGCGCAAGTGGTGTCGAACCGCATGATTTATCTGCATATGGATTCAAATCGTACGCAAAACTCGCCCTTTGTGCGCACCGCCGATGGCAAGCCGATGGATAACGCCAATCCCTTGACCGATCCTCGCGTTCGACGCGCCATTTCTATGGCAATTAATCGTGATGCAATCGTTGAACGCATCATGGAAACGGTAGCGGTTCCCGCAGGTCAGTTATTAGCAGAGCAGTTTTTTGGCACTAGTAAGAATCTGCCCGTCGATAAATATGATCCTGAGGGTGCGAAAAAGTTATTGGCCCAAGCCGGTTATCCGAATGGTTTTCAGTTGACCTTGCATTCTCCAAATAATCGCTACATCAATGACGAAAAGATTGCTCAGGCCATTGCCCAATTTTTGACGCGAGTCGGGATCGTGACTAAGCTCGAGACGATGCCCTCGAATATTTTCTTTACGAGAGGCTCAAAACTCGAATTTTCAATTTTGTTGGCGGGTTGGGGCGCCTCGAGCGGCGACACGAGCTCGCCGTTGCGGTCTTTGTTGGGCACGTTTGATGCGAAGACTGGTTTTGGAGCCGCCAACCGTGGACGCTTCTCGAACGCCGAACTTGACGTCATGATTGCCGCAGCGGCTGTTGAGATCGACGACGAAAAGCGTCGGGCAAAACTTGCGCAAGCAAGCGAAAAAGCGATTGAGCTGATGGGGCTGGTACCTTTGCACTACGAGGTTTCAGTCTGGGCAACCAAGGCGAATGTGACGTATGTGGCTCGCGCCGACCAGTACACCCTGGCTCAAGAAGCGAAACTTAAAAAATAATGTTGGTATTCATCTTGCGACGTTTGTCGCAGACAGCGTTAGTGTTGCTAGTCACATCCTTACTGGTTTTTGCCGGCTTGTTCGTGATTGGGGATCCGGTTGAGATTTTGATTAGCCCAGAGGCTGATCAGATCGAGCGTGAGCGTGCGCGCGTCGCGCTAGGTCTAGACAAGCCTGGCTGGATGCAATACTTGTTGTTTGTAAAAAATGCAGCGAGTGGCGATCTAGGCAAGAGTTTTGTCTATGGTCGTCCGGCACTTGACGTCATCTTTGAACGCATGCCCGCCACGTTAGAGCTCGCCACAGTGGCGATGTTCATCTCTATTTTTGTGGGCATCCCTCTCGGTTTGTATGCGGGCTTAAAGCCTGACAGTAGAATCGCCAAGGCGATCATGGCAATCTCGATTGTCGGTTTTTCTTTACCAACCTTTTGGGTTGGGTTGATGTTGATCATGCTTTTTGCGGTTCAGTTAGGCTGGTTACCCTCAACGGGTCGCGGTCCAACCATAGAGTTTTTGGGTATGCAGCTCTCAATCGTGCACTGGGATGGTCTGAAGTACGCCTTGCTGCCCGGAATTAATCTGGCTTTATTCAAGCTCAGTCTGATCATTCGCTTGACGCGCGCGCAGGTCCGCGAAAATGTATTACTGGATTACATGCGTTTTGCCCGCGCCAAAGGCTTGCGTAAGTCTCGTGTGTTGGGCGTGCATTTGCTAAAAAATATCATGATCCCCTTGGTCACGGTAATCGGCCTTGAGCTAGGCTCTGTGATTGCCTTTGCAATCGTGACCGAGTCGATTTTTGCCTGGCCAGGGATGGGTAAGCTAGTGATTGATTCGATCTTTCAACTCGATCGTCCTGTTGTTGTGGCGTATTTGATGATTACGGTCTTGATGTTTGTTTTTATTAATCTAGTGATTGATATTCTGTATTCAATACTTGATCCCCGCGTGCGCTTAACCGCTGCTAAGAACTAACTAACAGGCTTTTGTGACGACTTCCCCTCTATCTGCGCAGCTTGTCGAAGAGACGCCCTGGCGCCAGTTCGTTCGCGACTTTATGCAATCACGCCTCGCGTTGTTTGGCTTAGTGCTGTTAGCGTTGGTGCTTTTTCTGGCATTGTTTGCGCCTTGGATTGCACCACAAAATCCCTATGATTTAGCAAAACTTGATTTGATGGATTCGAAGTTAGCGCCAGGCTCTGAGTCAATGACGGGTTCGATATTTTTGCTGGGCACTGATGGCATGGGTCGCGATATGCTGTCGGCGATTTTGTATGGTCTGCGGGTGTCATTGCTTGTGGGCGTGGTGAGCGGCGTCATTGCCTTGGCAATCGGTGCGAGTTTAGGTGTCAGCGCCGCTTTTTTTGGCGGCCGCTATGAACAAATCTTGATGCGCATCGTTGACATACAGCTGGGGTTTCCGGCCATTTTGGTGGCTTTGATTTTGATCGCGGTGCTGGGCTCGGGTGTCGAAAAGGTGATCATTGCGCTCATCACCGTTCAGTGGGCCTATTACGCACGTACCGCTCGTTCAGCAGCGTTGGTCGAACGCAACAAAGAATATATGGAAGCCGCCCGAGGGTTAGGTTTACCCACGTGGCGCGTGCTGCTCAAACATTTGATCCCAAACACCCTGCCACCCTTGATCGTGGTGGGTACGGTGCAAGTGGCTCACGCCATTGCGCTCGAAGCGACCTTATCCTTCTTGGGCTTAGGCTTACCAATCACAGAGCCTTCGTTGGGCTTGTTAATCGCCAATGGCTATGAATACATGTTGTCGGGTAAGTATTGGATTTCAGTCTATCCAGGCGTCGCGCTCTTACTCACGATTATGGCGATTAATCTGGTTGGCGATCAACTGCGAGACGTTCTAAATCCACGCTTAGCACGATGAGTCCTATGTCACTTTTAGAAATCACCTCGCTTCGTACTGAGTTTTCAACCCGTCAAGGCTTGTTGCCCGCTGTGGATGACGTCAGTCTGCGGGTGCAACCAGGCGAGATCCTAGGCTTGGTCGGCGAGTCTGGCTCGGGTAAATCTGTCACTGGGTTTTCAATCTTGGGTCTAATCGATGCGCCCGGCAAGATTACGCAAGGCAGCATTTTGTTTGAGGGGACTGAGCTGGTCGGCGCAAGCGACGAAACACTTAGGCAGCTACGCGGTGATCGTTTAGCGATGATCTTTCAAGATCCGATGATGACGTTGAATCCCGTCTTGCGCGTCGACACGCAAATGATCGAGACCATTCAAGCGCACCGGTCAATGTCGTCTGACCAAGCGCGCGCTCGGTGTCGCGAAGTTCTTGTGCAAGTGGGGATCGCCTCGCCGGACGAACGACTCAAACAGTATCCGCATCAGTTTTCTGGCGGGATGCGACAACGCGTGGCGATCGCGATCGCGCTCTTATTGCGCCCAGCGTTGATTATTGCTGACGAACCAACGACAGCGCTAGATGTCACCGTGCAGGGCCAGATTTTATTTGAAATGCAACGCTTAACCCGCGAGACGGGTACAGCGTTAATTTGGATCACGCACGACCTAGCCGTGGTGGCGGGTTTGGCTCAGCGCGTGGCGGTCATGTATGCAGGGCGAATCGTTGAAAGCGGTTCGGTTCAACAAGTGTTGAATACGCCCTTACATCCTTATACTCGCGGATTGCTAGATTCTGTGCCCGCCAATAGCGAACGTGGCCAGCGTCTGCATCAGATCCCGGGCATGACACCTTCTTTGGTGAATCGTCCCAAGGGTTGCGCGTTTCGCAATCGCTGCAGCTATGCGCAGGCTGACTGCGAAACGGATCCTCCGGTACAAAACTTTGAGCAAGAGCACATGGTGCGTTGTGTGCGACCGTTGACAGAGGTTAAACGATGAGTGCTAGTGCGCCTCTGCTAGATTTACGAAAAGTGAGCAAGCGATTTACCACGTCGCCTGACTTGATTGAACGTATGGCCGCAAAGTTTGGGTTTGCTGCGGCAGCGCAAACAGTTCATGCAGTCGATCAGGTGTCGTTTTCAATTGCGGCTGGTGAGGTCATTGGTTTGGTGGGTGAGTCCGGCTGTGGCAAATCCACCTTGGGCCGCGTGATCGCGGGTCTGCACAAAGCGACCGAAGGCGAGGTGTTGTTTGAAGGCCAACCGCTTCACTATTCGCCAGGTGTGCGTCCCGCGATTCAGATGATTTTTCAAGACCCCTTCGCCTCGCTCAATCCACGCAAGCGCGTGGGCGACGCCATTGTCGAAGCACCCATCGCACATGGCTTGATTGCTGCGAGTCAAGCGAAAGAGCAGGCCGCACAACTGCTTGAGCAAGTCGGTCTTGACGCCTCTTATGTCAGACGCTTTCCGCATCAGTTTTCGGGCGGACAACGCGCACGGATTGGCATTGCGCGCGCGTTGGCAGTTCAGCCCACGCTGTTGGTTTGCGACGAGGCGGTCGCTGCGCTTGATGTTTCGATTCAGGCGCAGGTTCTGAACCTGTTTATGGATTTGCGCGCACGTTTGTCGCTGACCTATCTATTTATTAGCCATGATCTGGGTGTGGTGCGTCATATCGCCGATCGCGTAGTCGTGATGTATCTTGGACGTGTCGTTGAGATTGGTCAAACCACTGAGTTGCACGAGCATCCGAATCATCCGTATACACAGGCTTTGCTGGCTGAGGTTCCGAGGCTTGATCGTCGTAATATCGATTACACCCCAATCAAAGGTGAAATCCCGTCTCCGTTGTCACCACCAACCGGCTGTCATTTTCATCCGCGTTGTCCTCATGCAAAGCCCGTGTGCGCTGAGCAAGCCCCGCTTTTGCGCGAGCTCTCAACCGGTCATTGGTCAGCGTGCCATTTAAATTCGTAAACATTTTTAGGTCGTTCTCATGTCTTCAACTTCGCCTTCGCACACTTACCTCATCGAATTGACTCCGCCCGATATCACGAGTTATCAGGCGGGGAATACGGGTACGCCTTACGTCACCACATTTGATTCGGGCAAGCCCGGTCCGCACGTGATGGTGCAAGCCTTGACGCACGGCAACGAGTTATGCGGCGCGATTGCGCTTGATTATTTGTTTCGTGAAGGCGTGCGCCCCGTTGCTGGACGCCTCACCTTTGCCTTTGCAAACATTGAGGCGTTTGCCAGTTGGGATACCAGCGATCCCAACCGCAGTCGCTATGTAGATGAGGATTACAACCGAGTTTGGTCAGACGATACCCTTAAGGGCGCCAGAAACTCGACAGAGTTGCGTCGTGCCAGAGAATTGGTGAAGTTTGTCGATGCGGCTGATTTTTTACTAGATATTCATTCTATGCATGATCCTTGCGCCCCTATTATGGTTTGCGGAGCCACAGGCGAGGGCGGCGAAAAAAGTGCGGCCTTTGCACGCAAGATGCAAGTGCCGCAGAATTTGTTAATCGATACAGGCCACCCCGCCGGGCTTCGTATGATCGAGAGAGGGCCTTTCAGAGATCCACGCGCGCCGCAAACGGCGATATTGATCGAGTGCGGCCAGCACTGGGAGCGCTCAAGCGTTGATGTGGCGATTGATACCGCGTTGCGGTTTTTACAAACAACCGGGGTTGTTGAGTCTAGCTTTGTCAAGCCGCGCTTAAGAATTCAACCCACTGCTGCTCAGACGACCATCAATGTCACGCATGCGGTGGTCGCCAAAAGTTTGTCTTTTAGATTTGCTGGCGCCGTGACGGGTTTGCAAGTCATTGCTAAGGCGGGAGATCCAATCGCCTATGACGGTGATGAAGTGATCGTCGCGCCTTACGATAATACGGTCTTGGTCATGCCCTCGATGGCACATTTAAAGGTTGGCACCACAATGGTCAGGCTTGGGCGCGCAACGCTGGGCTAAGCGGCCTTAGTCAATCCTTACGCCAGCTTGTTTGGCCACTTGCCCCCATTTCATAACTTCTTCATGCACGTACCGCTTGAATTGCTCGGGGGTGCTTCCCACAGGAGTGGCTGAGATTGTTGCAAACTTTTCTGCGATCTCGTTTGATTTCAGGATTGCGATGGTCGCTTTTGCAAGCTTTGCGATGATGTCTGGTGGGGTACCGGCCGGTGCAAACAAGCCATTCCATGAATCGGCTTCAAAATCAGGCATGCCAGATTCAATCATTGTGGGAAGGTCGGGTAATTGCGCCAGTCGTTGGCGGCCCGCGACGGCAATCGCTCTGACTCTGCCATTCAAGATAGTGGGCATCACACCGCTCGCTG
Source organism: Bordetella parapertussis (assembly GCA_945872285.1). Classification (GTDB taxonomy): domain Bacteria; phylum Pseudomonadota; class Gammaproteobacteria; order Burkholderiales; family Burkholderiaceae_B; genus Zwartia; species Zwartia parapertussis_D. The sequence continues at coordinate 48,861 of CAMBZR010000003.1, forward strand.
TCTTAAAGCCCATGGCGACATTGCCCCCAATGACATCAGTGAGCGCCGGGGCCGCACCTTTATACGGGATGTGCAACATATCTAAACTGGCTCTCAGCTTCAGTAGTTCACCAGCATGATGTTGCAAGCCCCCCGCCCCCGAAGACGCATAGCTAAGCTTGCCCGAGTTGGCCTGCACATAGGCAATCAATTCAGCTAAATTTTTTGCTGGGATATTATTGTTGACGACCAAGATGCTAGGTGACGACATAATCTGCGTGATGTGAACAAAATCACGCTCGGTGTCGTATCCTAAGTTCTTGTATAGCGCCATGTTGGTTGTGTTGGCGATTGTTCCTAACAACAGGGTGTAGCCATCAGGCTTGGCCCGTGCGACAAACTCAGAACCAATGTTCGAACCACCACCGGGTTTGTTTTCGACGATGATGGGTTGCCCCAACTCTTTTTCAAGTCGTACCGCAACTAGTCGCGCGAAGATATCGGTAGGACCGCCCGCGGCAAAGCTGACGATTAAGCGAATCGGGCGTTCTGGGTAACTGGTTTGAGCCCAGGTGGTGTTTGCACCGAGAGCGATAAAAATAAGAATAACAAGGGACAACAGACGAGGCACATTGGCTACGTTCGGGCGAGGTGAGGGTGCGCGCATGCTTTGTCTCTCTTGATGTTGGCTAAGTATAGATTGTTGCTAAATATACTGTCTGAGGTAACATAAACCCATTGAAAATAATAAAGGGGTCAGCAACCATGGGTCACACAATCGAACAATTTTCTATTCGGTGCCACGATTTGCTTAAAAATAATCCTGGTCCTGCTGGGCGTCAAAAAGTTGCTGAGGCGTTAAAAGATGTGTTGTTAGATCAGACTTTTATTGCCAAGCACCTTACCCCGACCACGGGCGAGCGCGAGATTATTTATGAAGATTCTGAATTAGGATTTGTCATTGTGGCGCATCATTATCTAGGCCCAAAAAGTTCTGATCCGCACGACCATGCACACTCGTGGGCCATTTATGGCCAGGCGCGCGGTACCACCGAAATGCGCGACTATCAAAAAATTGAAGACGCCAGCGCTGACAAACCTGGCAAAGTAAAGGTCACCAAGTCTTACGCACTGACCCCGGGCATTGCACATGTGTACAACGAAGGCGATCTACACGCACCAGAGCGCAAAGGCTCGACAAGCCTGATCCGCATTGAAGGGACAGACATGTCAAAGGTGAAGCGCTTTAAATACGAGGTGGTGTAAGCCTGGCCTAATTACTGAGGCTCAAAGCCGGCATCCTTGACGACCTGTTTAAGAAACGGCCGCGTTCTCACTAAATACTCTTGAAATTCTTGAGGTGAACTGGCGATGCCGGTGTAGCCGTTAAAGCGAACGTATTTTTCGTTGAAGTCTGGCGTTTGCATCACCTCAAGTACATCGCGTGCAATCTTATCGACGATAGGTTTTGGGGTGCCTGCAGGGGCGACCAACATCATTTTGAAACTTAAATCGGTCTGGTTAAAACCCAACTCGGTCAGAGTCGGCACCTCTGGAAACATCCAATTGCGTTTAGTACCGTTCGTGGCAAGGGGCAGTAAGGCTTTCGCCTCAATTTGTGGTCTGGCTAAATGGGGTGGTAGCCAGGCGCTATCGACTCGCCCGCCAAGCATGTCACTGATAATAGGCACCATCCCGTTGTAGGGGATGTGATTCATTTTGTATCCCCCAGTCAGGCCGCCCAAGAGCCGCATGCGAAACTCTGACGGGCTACCGACGGCCTCTGATCCAAAGGTGACTTGTCCTGGCTTGGCCTGAGCCATCGCCAACAGTTCTTTTAAACTGCGGATGTTCAGGTCTGGCCTGACCACCAAGAAGGCCAAGCCTTCTGCTAAGCGCATAATCGGCTCAAAGTCGGTTTCAGGGTTGTAGCTCAGGCCTTTCTTAAGCAGTGGATTCACCAAAAATGCAGCATCGCTCGCAATAAAGATGGTGTACCCATCTGGTTTGCTTTTGGCAACATATGCTGCCCCGATGGCCTCAGAGCCACCTGATTTATTTTCAACAACAACAGATTGCCCCCACTTTTTTTCTAAGCGGCTCGCTAAAGCACGACCCAGTAAATCAGTGATGCCGCCCGGCGTATACGGAACCACGATTTTGACGACTTGGGTGGGGTAGTTTGTCACGGGCTCGGCGGCTTGCGTGGTGTGCGCCGTGCTTAAAGCGGTCGCAACCGCGATCAGTGAGAGGAGTCTATTTGCTTTCATGGATGTCTCAGTCAGTTTATATGGATCCGGTTTTTTCACGACACGCACTTTGTGTTGGATCCTGAGTTGTCAGGACAAGATTACTGGGTTTTTTATAAAGCGTAAGATCTTATGCATCGTGCTTATTATTGTGCGGTGCGACAAAGGTGGAAATTTGATCTGTACATTGGCAATTGCGCGGCACAAAACCATGTGGCTTGGGGATCACTCAAAATCCGTTTAGACTATGCCTATACTCAAAACAGCTCAATCGGAGATACAGCAATGACTTCAGCAGCACCAGCCTCGCAATATGATGTTATCGTAATTGGCGCGGGTTTTGCAGGGATGTACACACTACACCGTTTACGCGAACTCAAGCTTCGCGTCAAAGTGCTTGAGGCGGGCGACGGCGTCGGTGGCACCTGGTACTGGAACCGCTACCCTGGTGCACGTTGCGACGTTGAAAGTCTTGAGTATTCATACTCGTTTTCAGATGATCTGCAGCAAGAGTGGGAATGGCCAGAGCGCTTTGCCGTGCAGCCAGATATTTTGAAGTACGCTAACCACGTTGCCGATCGGTTTGATTTGCGCTGCGATATTCAATTCAACACGCGCGTCAAATCTGCAACATTTGATCGGCAGACCAACTGCTGGACAATTGGCACAACAACGGGCGAGGTGCTCAGTGCCAACTTTTGCATCATGGCCTCAGGTAACTTGTCTTTGCCCCGCGTGCCAGACTTTAAGGGCCTGAATAACTTCAAAGGTAAGTGGTATCACACCGGCCAATGGCCACATGACAAAGTTGATTTCACGGGTAAACGTGTGGGTGTCATCGGTACGGGTGCGTCGGGCATTCAAACGATTCCGGTGGTCGCCAAAGAGGCTAAACATTTGCATGTGTTTCAGCGTACGGCAAACTTTAGCGTACCCTCTGTCAATCACAAACTATCACCTGAAGTTGTTAAAAAGCATAAAGCTAATTACAAGCAAGCGCGTGCTGAGGCAAACAAAACGCCCTTCGGGATTTCTGGCTATCCCCCACCTAGCAAAAATGTGCTTGACGATTCTGAAGCAGACCGCGAGGTGATTTTTGAGAAGAAATGGAACACCGGCGGCAATATTAGCTTTTTGTATTCGTACAAAGATCTGCTAGTCAATAAAGACGCGAACGAAGCGGTCTCTGAGTTTGTACGTCGAAAAATTCGAACCATCGTCAAAGACGCCAAGGTCGCTCAGATCTTATGCCCTGACGATCATTACATCGGTACGAAGCGTTTGCCGTTAGATACTGATTATTTTGAAACGTTCAATCGCCCGAACGTCACGCTCGTCAATATCAAAAACGCCCCGATCGTTGAGATCACAGAGAAGGGCATCAAAACGACTGAGGGTGAGTACGAGTTTGATGCCATCATTTTTGCAACCGGCTTTGATGCGATGACTGGTGCGATTATGGATATCGATATCCAAGTCACTGACGGCGCCGAGTTGCGAAAAAAATGGTCGGACGGCCCCAAAACCTATTTGGGTTTGATGACAGCAGGTTTCCCGAATATGTTGATCATCACAGGCCCGGGTAGCCCATCAGTCAAAACCAATATGATTTCAGCAATTGAGCAACACGTGGATTGGATTTTTGATCTGCTTAAACACGTCAAAGACAAACAATACGCGCGGGTTGAGGCTGATTTGGATGCAGAAGAAAAGTGGGTCAAACACGTGAACGAGGTGGCCGATTCAACCTTGTATCCGTTGGCAAACTCTTGGTATGTCGGTGCCAACATTCCTGGCAAACCAAGAATCTTTATGCCTTACGTGGCTGGCTTAGATAAGTACCGCGTCATCTGTGATCAGGTCGCAGCCGAAGGCTACCGCGGCATGGTGTTGGCGCGCTAAGTCTTTACACGACACTATCCCAACTAGAGTCGCCCCTCCGAGCACGGAGGCGGCGACTTATAGGCATAATGCGATCATCTATTTCACCAAATAATCGTTAGCCAACCCCTATGACCAGAATCGCTAAATTTGAATGGACCATTACAGGTTTGAAAATCAATCTTCCCCCTGAGGATGAGATTGATGATGACGAGGATTACGGCAAGATCAGCGACGCGTCTGAATTGTTGCTGGCAGCCAATGATGCCTCGGGCCCGGCTGAGCGTAAAAGACTCAAGCAGGCTGCCTGGCAGGCTTTACAGCCACTGCAGCTAGACGTCAACTATTTCACGGGTGGTTTGTTTAAAAAGCAGGGCTTGTCGCTGGGGCGCGATACCGGCGTCGTTGAAGTCGCCTTGACTGAAGACAACACCGAGTGGGCCATGGACGGCGACGAAAACGGGCTGACGCTAAGTGTGACGGTTCGTTTCGAGATGCCGTCAACTCGCGATTTATCAGAGCAAGTTTATCAAGATTGGTTGTCTGGACATGGCTGGGAATGGATTGGTTTGGCTTTTGTTGGCGACCTGTATGAGGGCGATAACGGGACCGATATTGTTTTTTCGTGTGATGAGTTGTGAGCGACTGGGGCAGAGCCGCCAAATTATCTTTTCATGTAATTAGTCTTGAACGACTGACCATTGTTCGTTAGCATTACAGGCAATACCTAAAAATAACCGAGACAACACCATGCACATCCCAACGATTCGCAAGTTTGTATTCACGCACGTGGCAGCAGTGGTCTTAGTATTAGGCGCCTTCGCTGCACAGGCTCAGTCTTACCCCGAGCGCAGCATCAAACTGGTGATTCCTTTCCCACCCGCCGGCGTGACCGACATTGTGGCCCGTACCATGGCCGCCAAGCTGACTGATGAGCTCGGTCAAACGGTTATCGCAGAAAATCGCGCCGGTGCCAGTGGAGCGATTGGCGCTGAGGTGGTCGCCCGCAGCCCCGCCGATGGTTACACGTGGGTCATGGGCAATATCAGCACCATGGCGATTAACCAGTGGACGATGGCCAAGCTTAATTACGACCCATTAAAAAGCTTTGATCCAGTTGGTATGGTCGCGGTGCAACCTTTGTTGATCGTGGTCAATCCAGCCGTACCTGCAGCGACCTTGGCTGAACTGGTGGCCTACGCTAAGGCCAATCCAAGTAAATTAAATTACGGTACCGCCGGTACTTCCATTCACTTGGCCGTTGAGTTCTTTTCGGGACTTGCTGGCATCAAAATGAATCACATCCCGTACAAGGGCAGTGCGCCGGCGGTCACGGATTTATTGGGTGGGCAGATCCAGGTCCTGTTTGATCCCTTCTCAAGCGTGTATCCGCAAGTGGCCTCGGGTAAGGTACGTGGTCTGGCAATTACAACGCCTGTGCGCTCAAAAGTTGCACCGAATATCCCGACCGTCAATGAGTCGGGCTACTCGGGTGTTGACATCAGCTCTTGGCAAGGCATCTTGGTACCCGCAGGCACCCCGAAAGAGATTGTTAAAAAGATTAACGCGGCGATGAATAAAGTCTTGGCGTCTAACGAGGTGATTGAGAAGTTTGCTCAGTTCAGTGCTGTACCGACGCCCTGGACCCCCGAGCAATTTGGCGACTATATCCAAAAAGAACAAGCACGCTGGGGCAAGGTTGCCAAAGATGCTGGGATCAAACCGGAGTAGTGAATCCGAATCTGCCGAACTTATAATCCGAATCTGCCGGACTTATAATCTGAATCTGCCGCTATAATATAGCGTATGATCAACTATATCCTCCCGTTTCCCCGCTTGATCGAGCCTCGCATTCGCGAGGCATTGCTCGACACTCCTGTGGTCTTGATCTTAGGGCCGCGTCAGGCCGGCAAGACCACCCTTGTGCGGCATATGGCGGGCGCTGAGATGCGCTACGTGACCTTGGACGATGCTGCTGCCTTGCTATCGGCTCGGCGCGATCCTGAGGGGTTCGTTAAAGGGTTAGATCGTGCGGTGATTGATGAGATTCAACGTGCCCCTGAACTCCTACTGGCCATCAAGAAGTCCGTCGACCAGGATCGTCGCGCTGGTAGATTTTTGCTCACAGGTTCTGCCAACCTGATGGCTTTGCCGGCTGTGGCTGATTCGCTTGCTGGCCGGATGGAAACTCTATGCTTGTTGCCACTTTCACAAAGTGAAATGCATGGGGCGACTGCCAACTGGCTCGATAGTATTTTTGCTGGAAAAGTGCCCGTGTCAACGCCGGTAGCGGTTGTGCAGGCCTTGGTTGAGCGAGTACTGCGCGGGGGATATCCGGAGGTTGTGGCGCGCCCCACGGCTCGCAGAAGAACTGCTTGGGGGTTGCAATACACGGGCGCCCTTCTTGCGCGCGACGTGCGCGACATGGTCAATGTCGAAAAATTAGACCAGTTGCCCAGATTTTTGAGTGCCCTAGCGCAAACATCGGGTCAAGTATGTAATCTCACACAGCTTGGTGGTCAACTCGGACTCGATCAAAAAACAGTTTCAAAATATATCGGTATTTTTGAGCAAATGTATTTGCTTAAGAAGGTGGACTCTTGGGCGAATAACCGACTCAGTCGTGTATTAAAGGCGCCAAAGTTGCAGTTTATTGATTCTGGGTTGCTGGCAATTTTGGCCGGTGTGACGCCCGCTGTGCTCGAACAAGATCGCTGTCGCTTTGGCAGTGTTCTTGAGTCGTTTGTTTTTGGTGAACTGCTCAAGCATCGCAGCACGGCAGAGGGCCGTTATCAAATATTTTATTATCGAGACCGCGATCAATACGAGGTTGATTTTGTGATTGAAAATGCTGCCGGTGACGTTCTTGGGCTTGAAGTGAAGTCACACTCAAGCGTCAAAGAGCGTGACCTAAGAGGTTTGCAACGCTTAGCCTCACTCGCCGGCGAGAAGTTTAAGGGCGGGTATGTGTTGTACGACGGCGAGCAGATTTTGCCTTTGGGCGAACGTCAGTGGGCAATACCAATTTCTAGTTTATGGGGTGTTATCGGTTGATTTGTTGGCTAAAGCCGTTCGCGCCATCACGCAAGAATGCACTGCCGTTTAGCAGTATGCTAAATTCAATCAAAATCATTACAAAAACCGTGATCGGAGACGAGTAAAAAGTGCATCACCGCCGGCTTTGTCACGATTTTTGTGTCTGAAGCGTAGAGGCATGCCGTGGCAAACAGTAGTTGCTTGCGCGCGATGTGTTTATTGGGTGACTGGCTGACTTACCGTCATTCGATACGGCATACTAAATATTGACAAAGTAAGTTATCAATCAGAGAGTCGCGCCATGCCCTTAGATACAACGATCGCTCAACTTTTTGCCAAAATGGCCGCAGCGGGCCGTCCTGCCTTATCGGCCGGATCCCCGCAAGAAGCCAGAGATATGACCGCAGCCACGCGTGCAGCGCTTGGCAAGGGTCCAGATATTCATCAGGTAAGAGGTTTAGCGATCCCGACGCGTGCGGGTTCAATGGCTGCTCGACTGTTTATGCCCAGTGCTCAAGTCAAAGGGCTCATCGTGTACTTGCATGGTGGTGGCTGGGTAATCGGCACGATCGACGACTTTGACGCGATGGCACGCGCCTTAGCCAAGCGTAGTCAGTGCGCCGTGCTACTGCCTGACTATCGTCTGGCGCCCGAGCATCCTTTCCCTGCAGGGATCAATGACACTGAAGACGCGATTGTTTGGGCGTCTGAACACATGAAAGACTTGGTGGGCGCAACTGTGCCTTTACTTGTTGGCGGGGATAGCGCGGGCGGCAACTTGGCTGCGGTTGCCACGCATTCGTTGCTGGGTCGCGTGGCGATTAAAGGCCAGTTGTTGATCTACCCCGTGACTGGCCATAACTTCAATACCGAGTCATATCAAAACTACAGCGATGGCATGCAGTTGACTAAGCGTGACATGCAATGGTTTTTTGAACATTATGCGCCAGCCTCGCTGCATGGCGATCCAAAAATTTCGACGATGGCGCAGCAGAATATTGAAGGCTTGCCCCGCACGGTGGTGTTGACTTCAGAGTATGACGTCTTGCGCGACGATGGCGAGCTGTATGCCCAAAAATTGATGTCAGCTGGTGTGCCAGTGATCACCAGACGCATGGCGGGCTTACCTCACGGCTTTATTCGTCTCTACAACATTGTTGAGGCAGCAGATCGGGCAATGACAACGATCGCGCAAGATGTGAACACTTTGCTTCAATAGATAACAATTTCGTTGCAACAGAAAGATGAGAAAAGAGGCACGTTGATGAAAACCTACAATCACTACATTGATGGTCAATACGTTGAGCCCATTGGCAAAAAGTGGATAGACAGCATTGATCCCTACCAAGGCAAGCCCTGGGCGCGTATCCCCCAAGGCTGCGCGCAAGATGTCGATCGTGCGGTGGCCGCGGCTTCGCGCGCAATGCGCGAAGGCCCTTGGTCAAAAATGACTGCCACTGAACGCGGCAAATTGATGGTTCGTTTGGCCGATTTAGTGACCAAGCATGCTGAGCGCCTGGCAGAAATCGAAGTGCGGGATAACGGCAAACTGATGGCCGAGATGCGTGGCCAAGTGAACTATCACCCTGAATGGTTTCGCTACTACGGCGGCTTAGCCGACAAGATCGAAGGCGCGGTGATGCCGATCGATAAGCCTGATATGTTCGCTTTTACCCGCTACGAAGCCGTTGGGGTGGTGGGGGTGTTAACAGCTTGGAATTCGCCCTTATTATTCATCGCCTGGAAATGCGCGGCTGCCATTGCTGCAGGGTGCGCCGTGGTGATCAAGCCCTCAGAGTTTGCTTCGGTCTCGACTCTTGAATATGCGGCGTTAACAAAAGAAGCTGGTTTTCCAGATGGTGTATTTAACGTGGTGACTGGGTATGGTGCTGAAGCGGGCTCTGCGTTGGTGGATCATCCGCAGGTCGCCAAGATTACCTTCACCGGTTCGGATGTGACGGGTGCAAAAATTTATGCACAGGCGGCGCAGTCGATGAAGCGTGTGTCGCTTGAACTTGGCGGAAAATCTCCCAATATCGTCTTCGCTGATTGCGATTTAGACAAAGCCGCCGCAGGTGTGATCTCGGGGATCTTCGCGGCAACGGGTCAAACTTGTATCGCGGGTTCGCGCCTATTGGTGCAAAACTCGATTCGCGAAGAGTTTACAAAAAAGGTCGCGGCGTTAGGGGCTTCGGCGCGTAAGGGTGACCCGATGTCGCCCGATACCAATATTGGCCCAGTGACCACACCTGGTCAGTATAAAAAAATTCTGGATTACATCGACATTGCTAAGGCTGAGGGCGCGCGTTGTATTTTGGGCGGTGGCCCAGCCACTGACAGTGCTTTGCCCGGTGGTCAGTTTGTTGAGCCAACGATTTTTGTAGATGTTGATCCCAACATGCGTATCGCTCGCGAAGAAGTGTTTGGCCCCGTGCTGTCCATCATGGGTTTTGAGGATGAGGCGCATGCTATTCAAATGGCCAACGATACGATTTATGGTCTGGCTGCAGGCATCTGGACAAGCGACATCGGTCGCGCCATGCGGATGTCGTCGGCACTCAAAGCTGGTACGGTGTGGGTCAATACTTATCGCGCGGTGAGCTACATGATGCCTTTTGGCGGCATGAAGCATTCAGGGCTTGGGCGCGAAAGCGGTTTGGCCTCGATTCAGCAATATCTTGAAACCAAGAGTGTTTGGATTTCGTACGCTGAAGGCGCGCCTGCGAACCCATTTATTTTGCGTTGAATGACTCCCTGCCCTCAAGCCAACACACTTTTGAAAAGTACGATGACTGAAGCTTGCAGTCAGGTGGTATCGAGAGGATGTATCAGTATGGTTTATGGGCTTTCTTTCTGAGAAAACAGTAAAAATAGTGCAAGCAAAAATTATCAGAGACAATTTAACTATTAAAAAAGGATTACACATGAAAGGCGTCGTCTTTGTTGGTGATAGAAAAATCGAAATGCGCGAGTTCGCTGACCCCACACCCGGGCCCAACGAAGTTGTGCTAGAAATCAAAGCTTCGGGGATGTGCGGTAGCGACTTAAAGTACTATCGTGCCGCGCCCGGAGAAGCAACCAAAGCCCTTGGCTTTGCTGCAGCCGATCCGGTCATTGGCGGGCATGAGCCCTGCGGTGTCGTGGTGGCGGTGGGCTCAAACGTGAACCCCAAACAAGCCTACTTGGGACAACGTGCGATGTGTCATCACTACCGTGGGTGTGGCGCATGCCCACACTGTTCAACGGGCTGGATGCAGTTATGCGACGAAGGCGTCGCCGAGATTTATGGCGCGACCGGCAATGGTGCCCATGCCCGCTATATGAAGTGCCCAGCCAGTACGATCGTTGAACTGCCTCCTGAATTATCGTTTGAGACCGGCGCGGCCATTGCCTGCGGAACCGGCACAGCCTGGGGAGCGTTAAAGCGCCTAGATTTAGCCGGTGATCAGACCATCGCGATTTTTGGGCAAGGGCCCGTGGGCTTGTCGGCAACACAATTGGCCGCAGCAATGGGCGCGCGCGTAATCGCCTTGGATGTGAGCCCCGAGCGCCTGGCTCGCGCGAAAGCCTTTGGCGCGAGCGAAGTGATTAATCCTCAGGGGACTGATGTCGTCGCGGCGATTCGCCAGCTGACGCAAGGCCTGGGCGCGCACGCCACCCTCGACGCTTCGTCTTCAGCAGACGCCAGAAAACAAGCCGTACAAAGTGTGCGGACTTGGGGCAAGGCGTGTTTTGTGGGCGAAGGCGGTTCGGTCTCGCTTGATGTCAGCCCCGACATGTTGCGTCGCCAAGTGACGCTGATCGGATCCTGGACTTTCTCTACCAACGGTCAGGCAGATTGCGCGCGCTTCGTCGCCGATCGCAAGGTCGATGTCGACAGCTTATTTACGCATCGCTGGAAATTGAGTGAAGCCGAACAGGCTTATCAGTTGTTTGATAAGCAGAGCTCGGGTAAAGGCGTCTTTCTGATGTAAGCGTGAGCAGCGGCTGAAAGCTTTCGTAAGCTTGCGCAAGTTTGCGCGACCGCGAAAGCTCTCAGTTGCGTCTGGCAAAAGGATCTTGTTTGAAAATCATAAAAATTATTGAAAAATCAATACCACTAAAAAGTAACGTTTCGAACGCAGTCATTAATTTTTCGAGCCACACGGTTTCCCTAGTCGCACTCGTGACAGATCAGGTACGTAACGGTTGTCCGGTGGTGGGCTTATCGTTTAATTCGATTGGTCGTTACGCCCAGAGCGGCATCATCGACCAACGTATGGCCCCCAGATTACTTGCTGCCAAACCCGAGAGCTTGCTGCAAGCGAATGGACAACTGAGTGCTGAAAAAGTTTTAGCCTGCTCGCTGCAAAACGAAAAGCCGGGCGGTCATGGTGATCGCGCGCATGCGGCGAGCGGCCTCGAGCTGGCGGTGTGGGATCTCAATGCCAAGCTCAATGATGAACCCGTCAGCGTCTTGATTGCACGTCACTATGCCCACTCAGCTTACTCACCAAAGGTTTCTGTCTACGCAGCGGGCGGGTATTACTATCCGGACGAGCAGACTGGTCGGCTTGAGGCCGAATTAAAAGCTTATCAGGCGCTTGGCTTTGATCGGTTCAAAATGAAAGTTGGTGGCGCGACGCTCGCCCAAGATATGAAGCGAATCGAGCGAGCAATCTCAGTCACGGGCGCGGGTAACAAAGTTGCAGTCGATGCGAATGGTCGTTTTGATTTCGCACAGGCGCTTGCCTTTGGCAAAGCGCTGCAAGACTACGAACTGATGTGGTACGAAGAGGCGGGTGATCCACTGGATTTTGAACTAAACAGCTTGTTAGCAAAAGAATATCCGGGCGCGCTCGCCACCGGCGAAAATCTTTTCTCACGTCAGGATGTAAAAAATCTTGCACTCTTTGGTGGTGCTCGTGCGGGGCTTGATATCTTTCAAATGGATCCCGGCTTAAGTTACGGTGTGACTGAATATGTCCGCATGCTCAATGAACTCGAAAGCAGGGGCTTTGACCGAAAATTCTGCTATCCGCACAGCGGACAATTGCTCGGCTTGCATGTGGTTGCGGGCTTGGGCCTAGGTGGCTGCGAGGTGTATCCGGGTGTGTTTCAACCGTTGGGTGGTTTTGGCGACCAGATTCTGATCGAGCAAGGTGCCGTAAAAATATCCGACGCGGCGGGTTTTGGTTTTGAAGAGAAAGCGAATTTGATGGTCGAGTTCAAGACGCTGCTGTCATAGTTTGTCAGGTACGACCGTTGTGTTTGTTTGGCTAAACGTGTTCGGGGTAAACCCCTATCACTTAGAATAAGAATTCAGTGCAAAATGTGGTCAATCAATAAGATCCTTATTTATTGGTGCGACAATGATAATTAAATATCATAAATAAACAAGATTGTTGCAAGAAAAAAAGTAATTGCTGTTTGATATAAAAATACGTATCCGCACAAGCGAGCCGTATGTACAGCTTGTGTGGTGATTTGTAAGTTGATCATCAGGAGACACTCATGAAACTATATCGATTTTTTGCTTTAGGTATCGCAACACTATTTCTCTCGGCAGCACTGATTCCGCTCGAATCCAAGGCGCAAACTAAGCTAAAGATTCAGTCGGGGTTTCCGCCGTCAAGCTTAATTTATTTGAACTCGCTGTATTGGGCGAAGCAGGTGAACGCCATGGCGGGCGGGCGTTTGGTAATCGAGATTTTGCCACCTGGTGCTGTTGTTCCGCCCTTCGAAATTCTTGATGCAGTGAGTCGTAAAGTCGTGGATGGTGGTCACACCGCTGCAGCCTATTGGGTAGGTAAAAATCGTGCGGCGGCTTTGTTTGGCCCTGCGCCTGGTGGTCCGTTTGGCATGGACATGATGGATTTTCTGGGTTGGGTGCATGACGCGGGCGGTTTACAGCTCTATACCGATTTCTATCAAAAAGATTTAAAAGCAAACGTGGTGCCGATTCCTTTAACTTCGGTTGCGCAGCAAGCCTTAGGTTGGTTTAAGACACCGATCAATAGCTGGGCTGATTTGAAGGGCAAAAAATGTCGACATACTGGTATCACCGCTGAGGTATTTGGTCGTGCTGGAGTCGCAGCGGTGAACTTGCCGGGCGGTGAAATTGTTCCTGCTCTTGAACGTGGTGTGATTGAGTGCGCCGAGTGGACAGGCCCAGCGGGAGATATTTCGATTGGCTTTCAAACGGTGCTGAAGCACTTCTATGCGCAGTCGACCCACGAGCCAGCAACGGTTTTAGAGATTCTGATCAACGCTGATATTTGGAAAGCCTTGCCCGCAGATCTCAAAGCTATTATTCATTCTGCCGCGATCGAAGCAACGATCAAGTCTGAGATGGAAAGAAATCGTTTGAATGCCTCTGCGATGAAAGAAATGAAAGAGAAGTACGGCGTCACGATTCATACGACTCCGCCTGATATTCTTCTGAAGACTCTGCAAACTTGGGATGAAATTGCAAAAGAAGAAATGGCAAAGAGCGCCACCTTTAAAAAGGTGTACGACTCGATGTATAAATATGCTTCAGAAGTTGTTCCTTCTCGCGTAATCAATTCGCCGCCTTATGAGTTCACGGCAAATTATTACTTTCCTCCGAAAAAATAGTTAATTGCGCGATGATTGACAACACAACAAGTGGATTGTTGTGTTGTCAATTTATTTTTTGCAAAAGCTGTTTGACGTATTCGCCTGAGAAAATCCATGGATAGCAACGTTCAAGGCCAGCTTGACGAGAGTCAGTTGAGCCCTTTTTGGCAATTCGCGATCCCTATGACGCGAAAAATTGACCGCTTTACACACTACAGTGGTCAGTTGACGATGTTTTTACTGGTGCCTCTGATTTTTAGTAGTGTCGCCGAAGTCATCTTGAGATATTTTTTTAAAGCGCCTACGGCTTGGGCAGGCGATGTGACCTTTATGTCAAACGGCTCGCTCTTCATGTTGGGTTCAGCGTTTGCTCTTTTGAATGGTGCGCATATTCGTACCGACATTTTGTGGGATAAGTTTTCGATCTCGAAAAAAGGCTGGATTGATTTAATTACCTATGTAATTTTATTTTTACCAGTCATGGGGTTGCTGACGTCAATCTCGATCGATGATGTCATCAAATCTTTTCAGATTAACGAGAAGTCGAATCTCGGCCTTTGGCAGCCTATCATTTGGCCACTCAGAGCGGTCGTTCCATTGGCTTTCGCGTTGCTCTTCATTCAAGGTGTTTCAGAGCTCTTGAAGTCGCTGTGGGCCGTCTCAACAGGAACTGAACTGGTGCATCACGAAAAAGTAGAAATCTAGCCAAACACCCCTCAGGATATCTTCATGACTTTTAACGAAACACTTGGCCTGATCATGCTGTTCTGCATGGTTAGCGTTATTTTTATTGGTTTTTCAATTTCATTCACACTGCTCTTCATTGCAATCGTTTTTGGTGCAATTGGGTTGGGTGTTGATCGCACGTTTTATCTGACCTATCTGCAAGTGTGGGGGTCGATGAAAGATGACATTGTTCCGGCGGTGCCAATGTTTATCTTTATGGGCTATATGTGTGAGCAGGCTGGCCTGATGGATCGACTCTTCGCGACCTTCAGGCAACTGTTTGCACCGTTACGCGGTTCGCTTTACTTGGCGGTGCTGTTGACAGCGACGCTGTTTGCGATGGCCACTGGCATTGTTGGCGCTGCAGTGAGCGTGCTCGGGATCATGGCCGGCGGCATGATGATGAAGGCCGGCTACGATTCGCAGATGTCTGCAGGTGCAATTGCTGCGGGTGGAACACTTGGAATCTTGATACCGCCTAGCGTCATGTTGTTGGTCATGGGCCCGGTTCTTGGCGTGCCTGTAAATAAGCTGTACGCGGCCGCGTTTGGCCCTGGCTTTTTATTGGCTTTTCTTTATATCGCTTACTGTTTGATTCGCAGCTTTATTAATCCGAAGCTCGGTCCGCCGCTGCCTAAAGAAGAGCGCATGGGCTACAACTTTAATTTGTTTAAAGAGGTGGTCATTAGCATTTTGCCTTTATTGCTGTTAATTGGCTCAACGCTGGGCACTATTTTGACGGGGTTGGCAACTGCAACCGAAGCCGCAGCGTGCGGTGCGCTTGGTTCGATGATCCTCTCTGCCGTATATGGCAAGTTGACGTTGAGAGCAATCAAGGGAACAGCTCGCAGCACACTTCTGACCTCAGCGATGGTGTTGCTGTTGGTGATGGCCTCAAACATTTTCGGCGCGGTGTTTGTTCAACTCGGTTCGGCCAGTTTGATCGAAACACTCTTGAATGATTTACCGCTGCCCGGCATGGGTAAGTTTTTGCTGGTGATGTTGATTGTCTTTCTTTTAGGGTGGCCGTTTGAATGGCCAGTCATTATTTTGGTCTTTGTGCCGATATTTATTCCCGTGATTCAAAAGCTTGACGTTGGCTTATCAAAGGGCGAGTTGATGCTGTGGTTTGGCGCGACCTTGGCGGTTAACTTGCAAACTGCATTTTTGAGTCCGCCTGTGGCGATGTCGGCCTACTACCTCAAAACCGTGATGCCTGCTTGGAATCTGGCGTTGATCTTTCGGGGGATGGCGCAGTTTATGGTGATTCAAGTCGTGGCGCTGGCGATGATTATCGGCTTTCCGACCATTTCGCTTTGGCTGCCTCGTCTACTGTATCAAAACTGAGCTAAGGTGAATGTGAATAACACGATGTGCGTGTCCGTCAATCCAATGAAGAGTGAACAATGAGCTTATTTGAAAGTCTGCGTTTAGATGGGCAGATTGCACTTGTGACCGGAGCCGGCCGTGGAATTGGGTCTTGCATTGCTCGCTATTTAGCCGAAGCGGGTGCTGAGGTGATATTGTTGTCGCGTACGTTAAGCGAACTTCAAACGGTTGGGCAACAGATCACTGAGTCGGGTGGTCGGGCGTCGATTCGGCATTGTGATGTCACTGACGCGAAAGCGCTCAGAGCAATTATCGATGAATTGCCGCGCCTGGATATTTTGGTGAACAACGCTGGCACCAATATTCCAGAGCCAATGATCGAGGTATCGGATGAGCATCTTGATCATTTACTAAATTTAAATATACGCTCGTGTTTTATCGCCGCGCAAGCTGCGGTTAAAAAGATGTTGCAGGATCCTGATCGCGCCAAGAGAGGTGGGTCCGTGATTCACATTTCTTCGCAAATGGGGCATATTGGATCACCGAACCGAACAGTCTATTGCACAACAAAACATGCGATTGAAGGTTTAACGAAGGCGATGGCGATTGAGCTTGCTGAGCATAATATTCGAGTCAACAGCGTGGCCCCGACCTTTGTTGATACCCCCTTGGTTCGGCAGGTTGTGAACACCGATGAGAAGCGTGCATTTTTATTTTCTAAGATTCCGCTAGGTCATTTGGCTGAGACTGAAGATATCGCGGCGGCCGTCGCCTATTTGGCGTCTCCTGCTGCTCGGATGGTGACTGGGACTTGCCTCAAAGTGGATGGTGGTTGGACAGCACAGTAGAATGTCCGATCGCTTACCGCTGAATGCCAAGAAAATGCACATTCTAAAAAATCACGTACTCGCTTTACACACTCAAGCAACAACATTATTCGATGACTTACGCGCGGGCAGCGTCGATGCCGTTAATCGCGGAGTCACGCGTGATACGTATGGCAAGGGCGAGCAGTTTGGGCATGAGCTAGTCGAGAAGCATGCCCGTGCTCTAGGCTTAGAGATCAGGCACGATCATATGCGCAACACCTATATGGTTTGGCCTGGGCTCGATCGCCAAGCTCCAGCGATTGTGATTGGTTCGCACCTTGACTCGGTGTTGGGTGGCGGTAACTTTGACGGTGCGGCCGGGGTGATGGCAGGCTTAATCGCTGTGCAAGCTTTACAGCAGGCTGGTCTTAAGCTGAACTGCGATGTCGTGGTGATGGGGATCCGGGCCGAAGAAAGTATCTGGTTTCAAGTCTCGTACGTGGGCAGTCGTGGTGCCTTAGGAACCTTGCCCGCGAGCGCGTTACAGCAGCGACGCATCGATACCGGACGCACACTTGAACAACACATGCGCGAGGCGGGCGCAGACCCCGAGGCTGTCGCGAAGGGTGTTGCGTACCTCAGCCCAAAAAACGTAAAAGCCTTTTTAGAGTTACATATCGAACAGGCACCTAGTCTTGCGTTAACAGGATATGCGTTGGCGATTGGCACCGGAGTGCCCGGGCACTTTAGATTTCCGCGGGTGAAAATTACGGGTGAATATGGCCATGTCGGGCTTGGCCGTCGCTTTCGACACGATGCTGGTTTAGCGGCTGCAGATTTATCTGTTGCGCTTGACGCGCTATGGCAGCAGTGGGAAAGCGCTGGGCGCTTGATGGCCTGTACCTTCGGCGAGTTTCATACGAATCCTGCGCGCCACGGCATGACAATCATACCGGGTGAGTTTCAGTTTAGTTTGGATGTCAGAGCCTACGACGATGCGGATGTTGCAGAATTAGAGCAAGCACTCATGGCGGTGGTTGATCAAATTGAAAAAAAACGTGGCGTGAAATTTGATTTCGGCGTGCGTGCTTTGTCAAAAGTTGCCAAAGCGGATCCCGACATCACCCAACAATTACGTGACTGTGCAGCGCATTTAGGCATGAATGCCTGCGACTTGCCCAGCCCCGCTTCACACGACTCGGCAGCGTTTTGTGCTGCTGGCATCCCCTTTGGTTTTGTGTTTATTCGCAATCCAAATGGTAGCCATCACCCTGACGAAGAGATGTCGATTGAGGATTTTTTGCAGGGCACGGCTGTGCTCACTGAATGGTTAGCGACGCATGTTGGTGCTAGTTCTTGAGTTTGTAACCGGTCTTAAATATCCACGCAATGACTGCCACGCAGAAGGTTAAAAAAACCATCATCATTGCGACGCTCAACTCTAAGCTCACATCGCCGGCATCATAAAAACTCCAGCGAAAGCCACTAATGAGGTATACAACGGGATTGAGCAAGGCGACGTTTTGCCAAAATGGTGGCAGTAACTCAAGCGAGTAAAAACTACCTCCTAAAAAAGTTAAAGGTGTAATGATCAGCAGGGGCACAACTTGTAGCTTTTCAAAACTATCCGCCCAGATGCCGATAATGAAGCCCAGCAAGCTAAAGGTAATCGAGGTGCCAATCAAAAAAAACAGCATCCAAAACGGATGCGCGATACGCAAGGGTACGAACAGCGTTGCGGTGGCCAAAATAATTAAACCAAGAAAAATTGACTTCACACTGGCAGCACCCACGTAGCTTAAAACAATTTCAAAGTGAGAGATCGGTGCCGAAAGCAATTCATAAATCGTGCCCGTAAATTTTGGAAAATAAATCCCAAACGAGGCGTTTGAAATACTTTGCGTTAATAGCGACAGCATGATCAACCCTGGCACGATGAACGAGCCATAGCTCACCCCGTCTATATCAGTCATGCGCGAGCCAATGGCTGCGCCAAAAACGACAAAATACAAACACGTTGAGATGACAGGCGCGATGACGCTTTGCATCAAGGTGCGTCGCGTTCGAGACAACTCAAAATTAAAGATGGCTTTGATGGCGTGGATATTCAAATGCATGATTGTTCGCCATTGTGGTAATTTGCAAAAAGTCGCACAGAGAGCAAAGCACAGAGACAATTATTTTGCATCATCAGTCAGCTTGATGGGTGATGAGGCTCACGAAAATATCTTCAAGTGAGCTTTCGTTCGTGTGCAAGTCTTTGAAATGGATCTCTGCTTGATTAAGTTGAGACAGTAACTCTGTGATCCCAAATTCGTCACTGGTGACGTCGTAGGTGTAAATCAGCTCATGCCCAGCGCTTGCGATTAACAAGTCGAATTCGCTGAGCGCGGCGGGGATTGCGTTCAGTGGAGTCGTTAACTGCAACACCAATTCTTTTTTACCTAGTTTTTTCATTAACTGGCTAGTCTCTTCAACTAAAAGAATTTCGCCTTTAGTGATGATGCCAATGCGATCGGCCATTTCTTCGGCCTCTTCGATGTAGTGGGTGGTCAAAATAATAGTGACACCCGTTTGTTGCAAGGCCTTTACCAACTGCCACATGTCGCGCCTTAAACTCACGTCAACGCCCGCCGTGGGTTCATCCAGAAATAACACTTGAGGCTCATGCGAAAGCGCCTTTGCAATCATGACCCGACGTTTCATTCCGCCCGACAATTGAATAATTTTGCTATCTTTTTTATCCCAAAGCGATAAGTCTTTGAGAATTTTTTGGATCCAAGCAGGGTTGGCGGCTTTGCCGAACAGGCCACGGCTAAAGCTGACGGTGTTCCAAACGGTTTCAAACATATCCGTTGAAATTTCTTGGGGCACAAGGCCAACGCGCGCTCGGGCTTGCCGGTAATCTTTTAGATGATCAAAACCATCAATGGTTATCGTACCCGTACTGGGCGTCACGATGCCGCAGATCATGCTAATCAACGTTGTTTTGCCGGCGCCGTTTGGGCCTAGCAAGGCAAAGATCTCGCCTTGCCTGACTTCAAGATTGATGTTTCTTAAAGCGCTAAAACCTGTGGCGTAAGTCTTTGAAACGTTCGAAATTTTGATCATGATTAGCGCCCGAGGCGCCCACCTGCTCGTGCCAGATAAAACCACTCTTGCCCAGGCTGTGACTTGCTGTTTGGAAACACAATAAAGCAGTCTTGCTCGGCACGCAGTTCTGTGCCGTCGGCCCGCGAACCAATCAGGCTGTTCTTGGCGATTGGGTCGAAGCTTTTCCAGACTTGAGCAAACTGATCCTCTGCATGAAAGCGATCAAACACATCGTAGAGCCCCAGTACTTCAAAGTCGGTTGCCGGTTTGGGTGCGGCGCCCTGGATTAAGCCAACCTGTATTAAGGTGTTCAACACGGCCTGATACGCCACCTCACGCCCTCCAATGTCGTCATGCTGTCCGCACTCAAGAGTAATCGCCCAGCCGCCTTGTGAGCGCATGTATTCGGTCGTACCTACGCCGTAGGCTGTGTCAACGTCAACTGAGCTAGCGTTGAAGCGCCCCGCTTGTACCTCTTGTGCACGTCGCTTAATCCCCTTGGCGTAGGTATCAAGCCATCCGTACACAAAACGATTGCAACCTAAGCGTTGAACCAACGCCTCCTCAGTGCTAGCTTGTGAAAATGCCTCAAGTGGTCCTGTGTTGTTCGCCGGACCAAATAGGGCAAAGGCACGATCGCCACTTTGAAAGGAATGCAAGTCTAATAAGCCATCGTGCTCGGCCAGTAAGGGGCACAGCCAGTTTGCAAGATGATCTTCGTATTCTTTAGGTGTTTCAACCGGAGCCAGACGCCGATTTAAATTACGATCACCCGCACGGCGTTGTAAGCGATAGGCCTTGGAGTTGGTGACGGGCACTAACGTTAAGAAACCACGTAGCAGTTTAATGTCGCCCGCTTCAATTTCTTGCGCAAGTCGCTTCAGCGCAAATGTGCCGCAGGTTTCGTTGCCATGGACGGCTGCCGTCACGATTAAGCGCGGGCCTGGCAACGGAGATCTAAACCTGACAGTATGAAAAGGGAGTTCATCCTGCAAAGGGATTTGTTCAGGCAAAGAGGTGAGGGCTTTAGAAGGTAGAGACATGGTGTTATTTGGCGTTAGGTTTTTGCTTGAGCAAGGGCGACATAAAATCTTTATATGAGAGCACGCCAGAAATCACGACATCGATCACCGAAGGTATCTTGAGTGTCAGGCATTCTTTCAGTGCGCTCGCGAATTCATCTGGTGTAGAGACCTTGACGCCATGACAACCCATGCTTTGCGCAATCGCAGCATGATTGAAGTCATGAAATTGAGCACCGAACGGCCCGCGGATGTGCGTTGACCAACCGAGCATACGGTTATTAAAGATCACCGTAATAATGGGGATGTCGTGTTCGATGGCGGTCATCAAGCCATTCATGGTCATTGAAAAGCAACCGTCACCGCATACGGCGATCACTGGCACGTCGGGGTGAATTAACTTAACGGCTAACGCAGAGGGGATCGCGTAGCCCATGGGGCCGCCACCCGCCGCTTGCAAAAATCCGCCCGCGCGTTTGGTTTGATAGCAATGCATCATAAAGATACGATTTTCGCCGGCATCACAAGTGACGATTGCATCCTCAGGTAACGCACGGATCATTTCGGCAATCACCCGTTGAGGCACCATCGGCAAGGATGAGTCTTTATAGGCCTTGTCATTGAAATAGCCCAGTTTTTTGCGTAATGCCGCAACCCGCGCTGCGCCTTTTCCATCGATGGTGGTTTTGTTCTTTTTGACAACAGCTTGGAGTCTCCTCAGCACGACCCCTGCGTCTCCAAGCACGACATGCTCAACTGGGAACGTCCACGACGCATTGCGTGATTCGATATCAATTTGAATAAACGTTTGCTTAACTGGGTTTAGTAACGAGGTGTGCTCATTGATCGTGTCACCCGCGGTGAGTTTTGAGCCAACCACGATGACGAGATCAGCGGCCGATACACAAGCGTTCGCTACAGGGGTGCCATAGGTACCATACACGCCAAGAGCGAGCGGATGCGTTTCGGCAAAGACCCCTTTGCCCGAGGGTGAAGTCACGACCGGAATATTCAACGCCTGCGCGAAGGCCTGCAGTTGTTCGTAGGCCTGTGCGATACGCACCCCGTTGCCGGCGATGATGACAGGACGTTTCGCTTGTGCGAGTGCTGTTGACGCGGCTGCGATTCGAGGTTCATCGACAGCGGTTGAGCGCTCGATGAGATAAGGCTGGGTCGCGTATAGGTTTGGCTTGCTCTCTTGCGGGACGACGCCGTTAAACGAGGTCACGCTAAACAGCACGGCGACGGGGCCCGGTTGGCCGGCAGTCGCGTGTTTAATCGCGAGTTGGGTGGCGTGAACGGCTGCGGCAGGGTGGTGAGCCTCGAGCACTTGTTTAGTGACTCCACCAAAGCTTTGCCGTGCATCCCAACCACCATAATCACCTGTGCCAGTCTGATAGGGGCCGTGCAAGGATAACTCGGGTGAGTCGCTAAAGTCTGTGAGCAATAACATGGGTGAGCTAGAGAGGTGAGCCTCAATGGTGCCTAGCAGGCCATTGCCTAGCACCCAAGGGCCTTGGCCGACCAAGACACCCGGTTTACGGGTTAAGCGGCCGTAGATCTCGGCCATGGCGCTGCCGAGAGACTCTTCTCTGACCAGCACCGTTCGAATAGTTTTCTGAAAGTCGCCTAAGGCAGCCCAGATATGACCAGAATGCCCGCCCGCGATCCCAAATACGAGATCGATGCCCGCATCTTCTAAGACTTGCACAATGCCATGTGCCGCAGGGACTTCTTTTTTGAATAATTTTTTAACTGTCATAAGCTCTCCGGTATCATTTTGCGTCTGGAGGCGGAATTGCCGTTGCTGAATTGACGTACAGTACCATTTTGGGGCCAGTGGCATCTGCCAGACCGGTCATTTTGAGTAAATTACTGTCTGACGCTATTTTCTAAAAAAATGAAAAAAATCCAACTCAGATTGCCTTGGTGACGGGTGCGGCGCGTGGCATCGGTCATGCAATCGCCAGCGAGTTTTTAACGGCAGGCTATCGAGTCGTGGGGGTTGATCTGCGTGTGTTGCCTTTGTTGTAGGCATTCCACGCATCCAGTGATGTTTCTTAACCTAACGCGATTATTTCGCGATTTCAAATCAATGTAGGCTTAGCATATGCCATTGTCATACACCCAAAACCTTGAGGATTACCATCTTGCGCTGGCCTTTGCGGGGCAAGAGCGTGGGTTTTATATCGATATCGGTGCTGGCCATCCCGTCGCTGACAACGTTTCACTCTGGTTTTACGAGCGCGGCTGGAGCGGCATCGTTGCCGAGCCAATCCCTGAGTTGGCAGCTTTATACAAAAAGATTCGACCACGTGACACGCTCTATCAAGGCTTGGTTGGGCGCGAGGTAGGCGAGGTCGATTTTTTTCATGTCAATCGCTTACATGGTTTTTCAACAACCATTGAACTGCATGCGGATGTTGCCAAAGAGTTTGGTGCAGACTATCAACGCTTGTCGTTGCCAATGCTCACATTGGCAAAGCTCTGTGAGCGACACCAAGTGCAGAACATTGATTTTTTAAAGATTGATGTCGAAGGTGCTGAGAGCGATGTGTTGGCAGGTAACGACTTTAATCGTTATCGTCCCAAAGTGATCGTGGCTGAGGCTGTGACCCCAGGCAAAGGGGAGCCGGCTTGGGAGGCATACGAACCCTTGCTGCTGGCCAATGGTTATCAGTTCAGGTTGTTCGATACGCTGAACCGCTTTTATGTTGCCCAAGAATGCCCAGAGATTTTTGAACGCCTACCTGCCGAACGTGCACCTTGGGACGACGTCACCCATATGTACGAAATCGGCCGTGCACCTGAGCAGGCCAATCACCCTGATTTTGCCTTGGCGCAACAGCTTGGACGCGGGTTTTGGGCGGCCTTACCGCATTTGGATCAGGCAGTGTTGCTTGATATCCTTGCGCGCGGCAAGCGCGCGGGTGATACGGCAGCGTTTGATCAGGTGAGTTCGCCTGAGCTACGTATTGCGTTGGGTCGGATTGCCTGTGGGTATGACGGCGGACAAATCGTGCAAGAGTGACAAGTTTTGGGAGCGATGCCCCAAAAAGCGCGAGTCTTGCTTGGTTCACAACTCTTGGTAAACTCGTCGTTGATTCTTTCAATAAAACCAAACAGGAGCAACAACATGATTCATGTGTTAGCAGTCATCACAGCAAAGCCAGGTATGCGCGATATGATCTTGACGCACTTTCGGGCGAATGTGCCGGCGGTCAAGGCCGAGCAAGGTTGTATTGAATATGGTGCTGCAATTGATGCGGTCAACGCGCCTGCCAGTCAAACCCCCTGGGGACCCGACACTTTTGTGGTGATTGAAAAATGGGAAAGCATGGATGCGCTGAAAGCCCACTCGGTTGCCCCACATATGGCAGCTTATGGTGCTAAGACAAAAGAGTTTCTCGCGAGCCGTGTGATTCATTTGTTGTCACCGACCTAAAGCACCTTGACGCGCCGCTTCTGTTTAGAGGCGGCGCGCGCCCATCTGTTAGTTGGCCTGTTTTTTAGTGCGCGTCAGCCAGTACAGCGCAGCACCCGTCACAATCACGGGTACCAAAGACCCCGCATTTAAGAACGACCAGCCGTTGGTCGTGACCAACGCGCCCGAACTAAATGACGTAATAGCCATGGTCACGAAGACGAAGAAATTAATCGCCCCTTGCGCCTTGTCTTTTTCTTCAGGCCGATAAGCTGTCAGCGCCAGACTTGTTGCGGCAGTGAACAGAAAATTCCAGCCAACACCAAGAATAAAAGAGGCGAGCAGAAAGTGATAAACGTCGATTCCTAGCAGCGCGATCCCAATACAAACCAGATTCAGAATGACGCCAAGCCCCATCATTTTGGTCGTTCCAAAGCGCTTGATCAGTGAGCCCGTAAAAAATCCTGGGGCAAACATACCGATCACGTGCCATTCAAGTACTAACGCCGTATCCGAGAAGGGCAGGCCGCACATCTGCATCGCCAGTGGCGTGGCGGCCATCAACAGATTCATCACGCCATAGCCCAGTGCCGAGCCAATCACTGCAACGACGAAAACGGGCTGGCGCAAGATTTCAGAAAGAGGGCGTCCCGGGGGCAAGATTTTTTTGACTTCGGTCTCATCGGGAAAATGAATGAAGTGCATCACGGCTAAGCCAAGAAAGCCAGCAATTGTCAAACTGAGGTAGGCACCCAAAAACGGCGTGTCAAAACTATTACGTGTCCAGTTGGCGAGGTTAGGACCAATGACCGCCCCCATAATGCCACCCGCTAGTACCCAAGAAACCGCTTTTTCGCGCAGACTTGCATGGGTAAGTTCGGCTGCTGCAAAACGATAGAGTTGTCCGTTGGCGCTGTAGTAGCCGGCGAAGACGGTGCCCGCCACTAAAATCCAAAAGTTCTTTGAATAGGCTGCATAGGCGCAGACCAGTGACGACAGAATCGCCACGATCAAGCCAGTTTGAAAAGATTTTTTTCGACCAAGTTTCTTTTGATATTTTGCAACGATAGAAGTCGAGAGCGCGCCGCCGACCACATAGCCCATGATCGGTAGAGTTGCGATCCAAGCGACGTTGGTGAGGCTTAAGCCCACTAAGCCGTTGATCGCAATGAAGGTGATGTTGTTGGTGAGAAAGATGCCTTGGCAAACAATCAGCAGAACTAAATTTTTATTAAAAAGCTTATGTTCAGTTTTCATTTTTTTCTGTATAAAGTCTCAGCGTTTGTGCAGAGACGGTCGGGCTTGGCTCGCAAGCCACAAGCATCAAATAATTAAAACACGCTTAGCGACCGCTTTTGGCTCAGTCTACGAATTATTTTCGTTCGGCAAACTCGAAGCCAAGCATGCCAACAACCATTGCGCCAACGAAGATCAGAGCCTGGCTTTGACCTGAGGCCATTGACACTAAGGCGGGACCTGGGCAAAAACCTGCCAAGCCCCAACCTGCACCAAACAGCAGGCTTCCGATCACAAGGCGTTTGTCGATCACGTTTGACTTGGGCAGACTCAGGGCTCCACCTAAAAAATTACTTGTACGATTTTTAGCGAGTGCAAACGCAAAAAAACCGATAAGAATCGCCCCGCCCATTACAAATGCAAGCGATGGATCCCACAGGCCAAAGAGATCCAAGAAGCCTAATACCTTGCCCGGGTCGGTCATGCCCGAAAGTAACAGGCCCAAACCAAACACGAGCCCAACGATAAATTCACTTAGACGTTGCATGATGTTGCCTTTAAAAGAGGTGGCGTGCGATAAATACGACAGCAAACCCCGCCGCCATAAAGGCCAGAGTGGCGATCAGAGAGCGCGGCGATAGACGTGCCAAGCCGCAGACGCCGTGCCCACTCGTACAGCCTGACCCATAGCGCGTACCAACGCCCACCAGCAGGCCCGCAATCAAGAGCAGCACCACACCGGCATCGATGCGGGGGGCGGTGAGCATGCTGCTTGGCGCAAAGGCCTTGAAGACCCAAGGTGAGGAGAAAAGCCCAATAAGAAAGGCGAGGCGCCAAAGGGTGTCGGTGCGTTTTGGCGGGATCAAACCGCCAAGGATGCCGCTAATGCCTAGAATGCGACCGTTGAGCAAAATGAACATGGCCGAGGCAAGCCCTAGCAATACACCACCCGAAAGCGAAGTCCAGGGGGTAAAGTGCGACCAGTCAATTGTCATAGCTGAACCTCGGTGTGATTGCAAAATTCTGCGTAAAGAACTTTCATAACGGCCATAGCCGGTGGACTAGAGAATTGGTAGTAAATATTTTTGCCTTCGCGTCGGGTGCTGACCAGCTGCTCTTCGCGCAGCACCGTCAACTGCTGAGACAGAGTGGGTTGAACAATGCCTAATAACGCTTCGAGCTCACCCACTCGGCGCTCGCCTTGCGTCAGTTGGCAGAGGATCAGAAGGCGATCGGGATTCGCCAACACCTTCAAGAAACGACAAGCCTGCGCGGCCGAGGCTTGCATCGCGTGCAGTTCGATTGCACCTGAAGCGGGGGATAACGGTTGAGAGATATCAAGTGTTGTCATAATAAAATATTTATATATAATTTATTAAATGATATATTATCACAGTACAAACTAATTTTGCAATGATCTGTTTTTAAGGAACTCTCATGGGGCAGCAAGCAAGATCTTCGGTCACACCAAGCGTGCACGGCATTTTTGACGCCAATACTTGGACAGTGACGTATGTGGTGTACGAAAAGCCGGGCTCGTCGTGCGCCATTATTGATCCAGTGCTTGACTACGATCCAAAGTCTGGTCGCACCATTCATGCGAGTGCAGACAAGGTCGTTGCCTTCATACGCGAGCAGAATCTGACAGTTCAATGGATTTTAGAAACGCATGCCCATGCGGATCATCTATCTGCTGGGTCTTACCTCAAGCAAACGCTGGGCGGCAAACTGGCGATTGGGGAGCACATCACGGGAGTGCAAACTGTGTTTGCTGGCATCTTTAATCTTGAACCGTCCTTTAAGCAAGATGGCTCGCAGTTTGATGTACTGTTAGCGGATGGTGCCGAGATTAAAGTCGGACGGCTCGTCGGTCACACACTTTTCGTGCCAGGCCATACACCCGCTTGTGTTGCGTATCAATTTGGCGATGCTGTTTTTGTTGGCGATACGATGTTTATGCCTGACGTTGGCACTGCGCGTTGTGATTTTCCGGGAGGGGACGCGGCTACGTTGTACCACTCAGTGAAAAAAATATTAAGTCTGCCGTCTGAGACACGCTTGTTCATGTGCCATGACTATCCGCCCACCGGTCGTGCGATTCAATTTGAAACCACGGTTGCTGAGCAACGTGCACACAATATTCACGTACATGAGGGCGTCACTGAAGCGCAGTTCGTTGAGCTGCGTACCAAGCGTGACGCAACGCTTGAGATGCCGGTATTGATATTGCCTGCAGTACAGATCAATATTCGGGCCGGTGAGTTGCCGCCCAAAGAGGGCAATGGCGTCGCCTACGTCAAAATCCCGTTAAACGTACTTTAAAAATGTTTCTGTAGCAAGATACCCAAACGAACAATCGCCCACAGTGTGCCTACCACTGTGGGCGATTTGTTTAAGTCTTTAACGCGCTTTCTCAATACAAGTTTTAGCGCCTCAACGCAGCGAGGCGTTCAGTTTTTTCAACGCCTCTGCACCCGGGCAAAGTTGTTTTGAATCAAAGGCCGCTAACGGGGTGTCGCTGGTGTTGAGCGAAGCATGCAGATCGGTTGCATCAGGATCCAGATACAACAACCCTGTGACCACTTCGCCGCGTGCTTGATGTTCGTTGATGTAGCTAAGCGCGCCATAACGGTCTGAGGGATCGTAGTCATCGTGCAACTTGCGCAGGCGCAGCGTCATGCCATCATGCTGTTCCACCTCAACGACCTCGCCGGGTGCATATTGCGTCGTGATTTCGTCGCGCGAGGTGAAAAAGTCGATGCGACTGACGGCTTCATTGTGTTCGCGCACATAGTCATAGCTTTTGGTGCTGCCGCTATGGTTGTTAAACGCAATGCAGGGGCTGATGACGTCAATGAAGGCCGCGCCACCGTGGCCAATCGCACCCTTGATCAAGGGCACCAGTTGGTCTTTATCACCTGAGAAGCTGCGGCCCACGTAGGTCGCGCCTAATTGCAGCGCGAGGCCAACTAGATCGATCGGACTATCACTATTGACGACGCCCTTTTTGCTTTTTGAACCTTTGTCGGCAGTAGCTGAAAACTGGCCTTTGGTTAAACCATAGACACCGTTGTTTTCGACGATATAGGCCATGCTCACACCGCGACGCATCGCGTTGGCAAACTGACCTAAACCGATTGAGGCTGAATCGCCATCGCCAGACACGCCTAAATAAATCAATTCCCGATTAGCAAGATTGGCACCCGTCAGCACCGAAGGCATGCGACCGTGCACCGTGTTAAAGCCGTGTGAAGCACCTAAAAAATAGTCAGGGGTCTTTGAGCTGCAACCAATGCCTGATAATTTCGCAACGCGATGGGGTTCGATATCGAGCTCCCAGCAGGCCTGCACAATAGCCGCTGAAATTGAATCATGACCGCAGCCGGCGCATAAGGTTGAGACTCGCCCTTCATAGTCGCGACGGGTATAGCCGACTTTATTCTGCAGCAGACTGGGGTGGTGCAGGGCGGGCTTGGTGATGTAGGTCATGCCACTTCCTTTTGCTTTTTGGTGTTTGACGCTTTTGAGGCACCAGCTTTTAGGTGTGTGCGAATAAAGTCGGTGATGAAACGCGCCGTAATCGGTGTGCCATCGTAGTGCAGCACTTTGATCATTTTTGCAGGGTCGATCGATAATTCATTCACTAAAATAGAATGCATTTGGGCATCACGGTTTTGCTCGACCAGATACACTTGCTCGTGCTCGGCAATAAATGCCTCAACGGATGCCGGAAACGGAAACGCTCTCAAACGCATCGCGTCAAGGTGAATCCCTTCGGCGTTCAAAATGTCTAAGCCTTCTTTCATGGCAGGGCTGGTCGAGCCAAAGTAGATCACGCCTAACTTGGTTTTTTTGGGGGCCTTGTCAAACAGCGGTTGTGGCACCATATCGGCGGCGGTTGCAAACTTACGTAGCAGCCTTTCCATGTTGTAGACGTAATCTGGGCCACGCTCTGAATAACGTGCGTAGGGGTCGCGCGTGGTGCCACGTGTAAAGTAGGCGCCCTTGGTGGGGTGGGTGCCAGGTAATGTGCGCCATGCGATTCCGTCGCCGTCAACGTCTTTATAGCGACCAAAGTCTTTGCCTGCCTCAAGTTCTTCGGCGGTCATGACCTTGCCGCGATCGTAGGTGCGGGCATCATCCCAGACAAAGGGCTTTGAAAGGCGCTGGTTCATGCCGATGTCTAGATCGGTCATAAAGAAAATCGGTGTTTGTAGCCGATCTGCTAAATCCAGCGCAACCGCACCAAACTCAAAACACTCGTACGGGTCTTCAGGCAAGAGCATCACATGCTTGGTATCGCCGTGCGACGCATAGGCACAAGCTAAGAGGTCAGATTGTTGTGTGCGAGTCGGCATCCCGGTTGAGGGGCCTCCGCGCTGCACATTGATAATCGTGACCGGAATCTCGGCAAAGTAGGCCAGACCGATAAACTCCGCCATCAGCGAGATGCCAGGGCCTGAGGTTGCCGTAAAAGCGCGCGCGCCGTTCCAGCCGGCACCCACCACCATACCGATTGACGCAAGCTCATCTTCGGCTTGAACAATCGCAAAACGGTTCAAGCCCGTGCTCGGATCGGTACGATATTTGTCGCAATATTTTTGAAAGGCCTCGGGCACAGAGGAGGAAGGCGTAATGGGATACCAGGCTGCCACGGTGGCACCGCCATAGACGCAGCCAAGCGCCGCTGCACTGTTGCCATCGGTAAAAATCTGATCGCCAATCTTGTCAGATTGTTGGACGCGAATACCAAGTGGTACCTTTAGATTATTTTTTACATAGTCGCGACCCAAGTGCAAGGCACGAATATTCGAGTCGAGCAGGGCTTCTTTACCTTTGTACTGCTCAGCAAACAGTTTTTCAAACACCTCTGCATCGACCGCTAACAACATTGATAAGGCACCAACATAAATGATGTTCTTAAACAACTGACGCTGCCGTGGGTCGGTATAGGCGGCGTTACTTATTTCAGTCAGTGGAATACCAATCACATTGATATCAGGACGAAACTTTGATTCGGGTATCGGGCGAGTTGAGTCATAAAACAAATAGCCACCGGGCTCGATCTCGGCAATGTCGGCGTCCCAGGTTTGTGGGTTCATGGCGACCATCAAGTCTACGCCGCCGCGACGGCCCAGATAGCCTTTTTCGCATACCCGAGCTTCGTACCAAGTGGGTAGACCTTGAATGTTGCTTGGAAAAATATTGCGTGGGCTGACTGGTACCCCCATACGCAAAATCGCTTTGGCAAAGAGCTCGTTGGCTGAGGCCGAACCCGAGCCGTTTACGTTGGCAAATTTAATGACAAAATCATTGACGGCTTCAATCGGCTTCATACAGACTCCAAAATTGAACCGGTCGCCTGTTGATCGCGCGACAGCGGTCCAGCATTGGTGGTCGTCAATAAAAACTTTTGCATATCCCAGGCACCCGTTGGGCACCGTTCGGCGCACAAGCCGCAGTGCAGGCACACATCCTCATCTTTCACCATCACACGCCCAGATTTCAAATCGCTCGACACGTAGAGGTCTTGGGTAAGCTCAAGGGCAGGGGCGCGCAGACGCATTCTCAGGTCTTGCTCTTCCCCGTTTTGCGTAAAAGTGATGCAGTCGGTCGGGCAGATGTCAGTGCAGGCATCGCATTCGATACAGGTCTTGGCATTGAACACGGTTTGTACGTCGCAGTTTAGGCAACGACTGGCTTCTTTAAAGGCCGTGGCCGCATCAAAGCCTAGCTCAACTTCAACACGAATGTTGGCAAGCGCTTTTTCGGATTCGGCCCATGGCACTTTGAAGCGAGTGTCATTAGAAACATCGTTTTGATAGCTCCACTCATGAATGCCCATTTTTTGCGACATTAAATTCGTGGTGGGGGCGGGGCGCTTCTCGGTGTCTTCTTTGTTTAAGAAGCGATCAATTGATACGGCAGCTTCATGGCCGTGCGCAACAGCGGTAATAATATTTTTAGGGCCAAAGGCTGCATCGCCACCAAAAAATACGCTTGGCTGTGAAGTTGACTGAAATGAGTCGTTGCCCAACACTGGCTGGCCCCATTTATTGAAATCAACACCACTGGCCTCGTCAATCCACGGAAACGCGTTTTCTTGACCGACCGCTAACAATACAGTGTCGCATTCAAAAAAAACATCAGGTTGACCAGTGGGCACCAAGTTACGGCGGCCTTTGTCGTCGTATTGAGCCTCGACCACTTCGAAGGTCATGCCAATAAGTTTGCCCTCTCTATGTTCAAAGCTTTTAGGCACATGAAAGTTGATGATTGGTATGCCCTCATGGATGGCGTCTTCTTTTTCCCAGGGCGATGCCTTCATCTCATCGAAACCACTGCGTACGATCACCTTGACGTCGGTGCCGCCTAAGCGACGCGATGAACGACAGCAATCCATCGCGGTGTTACCGCCACCCAAGACGATGACGCGCTTACCTACGCTGGTGACATGGCCAAACGACACCGAAGCTAACCAGTCGATGCCGATGTGAATATTGGCAGCCGCTTCTTTACGTCCGGGTACGTCAAGGTCGCGTCCGCGCGGTGCGCCGCAACCGACAAAGACCGCATCATAGCCTTCGGCCATCAAGCCACTGAGTGACTCGACGCGCTGACCTGCTTTAAAGTCAACTCCCATTTCAAGGATGTAATCGGTTTCTTCATCAATCACTGACTCAGGTAAACGAAAGCGTGGAATCTGCGAACGAATAAAGCCGCCGGCTTTGGCCTCGGCATCGAATATGGTGACTTGGTAACCAAGCGGCAGCAGGTCACGCGCAACAGTCAGCGAGGCTGGACCAGCACCCACGCAGACGATTCGCTTGCCATTGGGTGGCGCGATCGCAGGCATCCGCGCTTTGATGTCGCTTTGGTTTTTGTTATCAGCTGCTACACGTTTTAAGCGGCAAATCGCAACGGGTTCTGGCTTTTCGCCATTATTTTCTTCGACGCGCCCGCGCCGACAGGCGGGTTCGCAAGGACGGTCACAGGTGCGCCCAAGCACTCCCGGGAAAACGTTGGATACCCAATTCACCATGTAGGCATCGGTATAACGACCTTCACCAATCAGGCGGATGTATTCGGGCACCGGTGTATGGGCGGGACACGCGTACTGGCAGTCAACAACCTTGTGAAAGTAGGTCGGATCTGTCAAATTTGTCGGTTGCAAAGCGAGTCTCCTGTTTGCGCGAACGCAGTAATTTTCAAAGGCTTCACTCAAATTGTGTGAGTAAACCCCTCTTTTAGTAGCCATAGTCTAATGTGGCGCGGCGATTCTTGCACGTTGATATTAAGCGCTTCAAAAGAACGCCGCTTTTTAGGTCGTGCAGCAGACTACTTTTTATAAATTGGTGCGTTGCATCAATTTAGTTGTTTGCCGGCAAGCTTAAGCCTGAATAAGCGTTTAGTAACCGAGTTGTCGATTCACTTTGTTGTCGAGTTGTCCGGTCGTGATGAATTTGGCAAAGTTGGCAAACCAACAATCCAATACACGCTGCGTGTAATCGGGTGCGTCGCACGAGATGTGAGGCGTGACGATCAGGTTGGGTGTTGTCCAAAGAGGTGAGCTCGGATTAAGAGGCTCTTTATCAAAGACATCCAAGATGGCCCCATCGAGCTGTTTGCTTGCCAGATGCTTGACGACTGCATCGTAATCCACAATCGGTGAACGGCCGATATTGATCAATCCTGCACCTTTGGGTAGCAACGCGATTCTGGCATCGGTGATTAAGCCTCGGGTATCTGCTGTGAGAGGTGCTGCAACAATCAAATAGTCAGTTCGAGGCAGAACGGTGTCGAGCTGGCTCACGCTGATCGTTTCGTCGGCAAGGGGTTGAGTCACGCCCGAGCGTGTGACAGCAATCACCTTCATGCCAAGTCGCTTTGCGCCTAAGCCCGCAGCGCGGCCAACATCCCCAAAACCAATTACCGTCGCTGTTTTACCGCGGATATTGAACTCATGAATCATGTCCCAAACTTTGTTGGTTTGATTCGCAAGAATTTGAGGCATTTTGTTGTGCAACATTAACAAGGCCATACTGATGAAATCTTCAGTCTTGTCGCCATGAATGCCACTGCTGTTGGTGACCGTGATTTGTTCGGGCAACCAGTCGAGCGGCAGCAGGTGATCCACACCTGCGCCCGTCGTGTGAAGCCACTTTAGCTTTTTTGCTTGAATGATTTTTGGGCGATCGATTGGGCCCGCAAGCAGCGCATCAGCGTCTTGCAGCGCATTTTCTAAAATATCACCGTCCCAGCCGACGGATACGTCGATTTGTTTGGCAAGGTCTGGGTGTCTTGCCGCGGCCTGCGTCCACTGCTCGTGCGTGAGGTGAAAGAGTTCGTTGCGAAGCCGGCCATTCTCAAGGTGAAGTCGAAAGCGTGTTGTCATGGTGTCAACAGTAAAAAAATGGATGAAGAAACAGAAGAGCAGTCAAAAGGATATTCAATACAATAGAATACTTTAAGCTGGGAGTCCGAATGCTTGGCGTCACCGATTACGAAGCTTTTGTCCTCGCCTTCGCGATTTTTTTGTTGATTCCGGGGCCCGGCAATCTGGTGCTGATCACTTCGACGACAAAAGGTGGTTGGCGCGCGGGCTTGGCTGCAACGGTGGGCATTATCTTGGGTGATCAGGTGTTGTGCTGGCTGGCTGTTGCGGGTGTCGCTGCGCTATTGACGGCTTATCCAACCGCTTTTCAAGCTGTTCAGTGGCTCGGGGCAGCTTATCTTGCCTGGCTCGGCTTAAAAATGTTGTTTGCCAAACAAGGCGCGGCCCCGATCTTGAATATTAAGCCCTATCACTACCTGCGCCAGGCCTTGGTCATCACCTTGCTCAATCCCAAAGCGATTGTCTTTTATATGGCATTTTTTCCGTTGTTCATTGATCCGCCGACACAACGGGGTTTGCTGACCTTTGGCGTCTTAGCGATCACGATCGCGGTTTTGGCGTTTGCCTATGGCGTGCTTGCTGTGCTTCTCACACATTTTTTTGCAACACGCATGCGCAGCAACCCGCGCTTTGGTTTTCTTCTAGAAAAACTGGCCGGCCTCTGTTTGCTGGGTTTCGGTGCGCGCTTAGTTTTTAGTCGTTAATGACTCGATCGTCTGCGTCACACGGCAGTGCTTAAGGCGGTGGCACTTGCGCTGTGTACCATTGTGCGATGTCTTGACCGGTCACAAAACAAACTTCAGGTGTGGCCAGCAGCAGATCCAGCATTTTCTCGAAGCTTTCAAAGCGATGCGGCACACCAATCAAATGTGGGTGCAAGCCGAGCGACAAGACGCGAGGTTGTGTTCGACATTCTCGTTTAAACAAGCTTAGGGTGTTGGCTAGGCGTTGATACATTTCGTTTGACTGATGTTTTTCAACGGCATAAATAATGGAGTCGTTGATTTCCAGGTTGTAAGGCAACGCTAGCAGCGGGCCGTGCTTGGTGTGCAACCAGTGCGGTACATCGTCGACCACCCAGTCAAAGACGTACTCAATGCCTTGCGTTTTTAAAATCTCGGGCGTGTCGTGCGACTCTCGCAGGCCAGGGCTCAACCAGCCTTTGGGCCGCTTACCCGTAAACGCTTCAATCATGTCCAGACTGGTGGCAATTAAGGTCTCTTCGCCGTCAGCATGATTCAGCGCCTTTTGATGCACGCCATGGCCAATGAACTCCCAGCCGGCTTGGTGCATCGCTTGCGCCGCCCGCGGATAGGCTTGGATGACGCCTGCGTTAAAGCTGGTCGAGGCCGGTAAGCCGCGACTTTGAATTGCATGGATGATTCGGGGCAGACCGGCACGCATGCCATAGTCGACCCAGCTAAAGTTGGGCACATCGGGCACTGTCTCTTTGCCATGAGGTGGCGTGAGGATGGTGCGTGGCATGCTTGCTTCAAATTGCCAGTGTTCGACGTTGACCACTAAATGCACCAAAATGGCACCCTTAGGGTGTGCCTGCAGTTGTGGGCCTTCATCAGAAAAGCGATAGGGGATACGTGGATTAGCCATGGTTGTGTCGAATCAGATTAAGAACGTCGAGCTTCATCTTAGTGAAGGCTTCGCTTGCCGTGTCGGCGACGCTGCGCGGGCGCGCCAGCGGTACCGTCAATTTTTCTTGCAGGCGACCAGGTCGCGCAGACATCACATAAACACTATCGGCTAAAAAAATAGCCTCATCAATGTCGTGCGTGACAAAGATAATCGTTGGTTTGAGTTTTTGCCATACCGAGAGCAACAGCTCTTGCATGGTGAGTCGAGTCTGGGCGTCGAGCGCACCAAATGGTTCATCCATTAATAAAACGCGCGAACCCAGTGTCAGGATGCGGGCAATGCCAACACGCTGACGCATACCACCCGACAACTGTACCGGTAAATGTTGTTTGAAGTCTTGTAAGCCCACGATACTGAGCATCTCGTGCGCGCGCGCTTCGTACTCGGCCTTCGCAAGGCCTTGCACCTTCGGGCCAAAAATGACGTTTTCCCAAACCGTTAACCACGGAAACAAGGCTGCCTCTTGAAACACCACGCCACGATCTGGGCCAGGTGCGAGTACGGGTTGGGCGTTGACGTGCAGTTGCCCTGTCGTGGGCAATTCAAAGCCTGCGACGAGGTTCAGTAACGTTGATTTGCCGCAACCCGAAGGTCCTAGCAACGCAATAAAATCACCCTCGCCCACTTCAAGATCGATATGATCGAGCGCCGCGACCGGGGGTTGAGTCGGATAAATTTTGCAGACGTTTTGTATGGATATTCTAGACATGAATGCTTCAATGACTTTGTAAAATACGCCACACCAAAATCTTGCGCTCGAGGAACACAATCAGGCGATCGCTTAAAAACCCCATTGCGCCAATTGACACCATGTCGGCCAGAACGATATCCATACGGCCCATGTAATAGGCGTCCCACAAGACGTAGCCCAGACCCGACTTCACCGCGACCATCTCCGAGACAATCACCGCTGTCCACGAAATCCCTAAGCCGATGCGCAAGCCCGTAAAAATAGAAGGCATCGCCGCCGGCAGCACGACCCGATAGAGCAGCTGCGCGCGGTTGGCACCCATCATCAGCGCCGCGCGCACCAAGTTGCGGTCAACATCACGGGCGCCTTGCGTGGTGTTGACAACAATGGCGTAAAAGCCGCCCAGAAAGATCAAAAAAATCGAGCCAATATCTCGAATACCAAAAAGTGCGATCGAGAACGGTAGCCAGGCTGTGATCGGGATAGGACGCAAGCTTTGAATCAACGGGTCGAGCATTTGCGCGATGAGCTTGCTCCAGCCAATCAACAAGCCCAAAGGCACGCCGATCAAAGCCGCCAACGCAAAGCCTTGGGCGACGCGCATCGAAGAATACTCGACGTTAGACACCCAAGTTCCCAAGTAAGGATTCAAGCCTAAACCGGGCTGGCCAAAGATCCAGAGTTGCCAGCCTTCAAGCACTTTTAAGGGCGTGGGCATGATGCCAGCCATACTCGACATACTGCCCGTGATTTGCCACAGCGCAAGCACTGCGGCGGGCACTAACAAACCAAGCACGAAGCGCTTGACGTTCACCGCATGCTTCATTAAAAGTATCCTGATGCTTATTTTTTGATATCTTTGGCCATACTGTCGTCATAGAGTTCGGCAGCTTCTTTAGTGACGTTTTTTTGTATGATGCCTTGCTTGAAAGCAGCTTCGGCCAAGCGGGCGACTTGCGCTTTGTCGAGTACACCACCGAGCGTAATGATTTTTGCTGATTCGCTTGTCACGCTTAAGGGTAGCCCAGTGTATTTAGAATATGCGTCGGCAAAAGCTTCTTTGCTTTTGCCTAATTGCTCTTCGGCATTTAAGTAAGCCCACAAGAAGCGGCGCACTAACTCTTTTTTGCTGCTCATTGCTTGGCCCGAGGCGGCGAGCATTCCCAGTTCGGCGCCAACTGCACCCGACTGACTGTAGTCGAGATTTTTTGCAAAATAAGCATCGCCTTCAGCGACGGCTTGCGATTCAAAGGGCTCCCACAAAACCATTGCATCGATATCGCCACGCTTCATGGCTTGCACAAACGCGGTGCCACCCCCTTGCACATTCACGGGCGAGAATGTGGTGTACGGAATATTCTTTTCGATTAAGGTCATTGCCCATTGAAACCAAACGGCTGAGCCTGGTGCGATCGCGATTTTTTTTCCGGCAATATCGTTCCAGTTATCGATCTTGACGCCTTTGCGAACGACCAGATATTTAGCCGAGCTGCCGACACCCGTCAGGCCGATCAAATTTTTGCTGCCTTGCGCGGCGACGATTGCCAAATCCCCTGGGCCAACTGCCGAGACGTCGACTGAGCCCGAAAGCAGCGCGGTGCGTGCGTCGGCATAGCGAACAAACTCAGCGCGCTTGACTTCGATATTGAATTTTTTGAGTTCTTCTTCAAGCATCAACATGGCCGAAAGATGACCGACCTTGACGTAGCCGATGGTTAGCACTTCTTTTTGTTTGAGAGGCTCGGGGGCGGGGCCAACCGCCAGTACCGTACAGGTCGTCAACGACAGGGCCAGCAAACATAAATGTTTTAAAACACGCATTTTTTTCTCCGGGGAGTTGGACATTTGTCAAAAAGCTTAGTTATTTGCCTACGTAAAGCAGCCAAACGCAACTTTTAAAGTCAACCCCGATCATGGCTTATTTTTTGCATCACCGTCAATCACTAAATTTAAGCCGGCGCTCGCTGCGGACTTGGTTTTGGTCGCGCCACCAGTATATAACCATAAGCTATATAGAAGAGCATAATTCGTTGTTTGCGCTTTTTCGGCAACTGGCTATCATTCGGAACTTGCCGCAGGTGTCAAGGTGCCCGGGTGGCCCCGATGACGGGTTGTGCCCGCGTAAACGAATAAATACAAATCGCTCATGGATGCTCGAGAAATATTGCTGTGGTCAGGGTTGGTTGTGGGTCTGTTGTTTGGGATCAATGGCCAGTGGTCGGGCTTTTGCCTAAATCGGGCCCTGAAAGGTGGCTGGGAGTCGGGTGCCAGGCAAAAAGCTCAGGCCTTCGCCCTGGCGCTTGTCGTGTCGGTTTTGGGCGCTCAGCTCTTGTCGGCTTACGACTGGGTCGATCTGAGCACCTCGATTTATCGCGGCAACGGCGCTTCTTGGTTGTTTGTGATTCTGGGTGGGATGCTGTTTGGCTACGGCATGATGCTTGCCAATGGCTGTGGTGCGCGGGCAGTGGTGTTGTTAGGGCAGGGTAATCTCAGATCCTTTACGGTGCTGTTGTGCTTGGGGATTTCGGCCTATATGACGTTGACGGGACTGTTGGCCCCTGGGCGTTTAATGCTGGCACAGGCGACGACCTTGCCTGCACACGGTCTGTATGAATTTGAAGCCACAACACGGTTTGCTTTGATCGGGTTGCTAGTGCTTGCGTTGTTAGTGTTTGTGTTTTGGCGTGGATCAATTTTTAAGCATCAAAAAGATTTAATCAGCGGAATCGTCGTTGGCTTGTTGATTACGGCTGGCTGGTTCGTGACAGGGTGGCTGGGGGCGGACGAGTTTGAGCCGGCGCCTAGCGCTTCCTTGACCTTTATTGCGCCAATCGGCGAGACGATTCAATACACAATGATTGCGACGGGAATGCGGCTGGGGTTCGGCGTCGCGGTGATGGTGGGCGTCGTGCTCGGTTCTTTTGTTGCAGCAAAGTGGTCTAAGACTTTTCGGTTGCAAGGCTTTGCAACACCTAGCGAGATGCTGCGCTATATGGGCGGAGGCACGCTCATGGGAGTCGGTGGCGCGTTGGCGATGGGCTGTTCGATTGGGCAGGGGCTCACGGGGTTTTCAACCTTGACGTATGCCTCGATGCTTGCGTTTGCAGCGATGCTTGCTGGCGCGCGACTGGCTCAGCCTAAAGCGTAATTGAAGCGACTGCGTGCGCGCGTTGTCATGCAGCTCGCTCAGTTACGCAGCTCGCATTCAATGATGTCTTCGCTATTTGGCCATCATTTGAGGTAGCCAAAGAGCAATCTGTGGAAACAGCACGATCACCAAGAGCCCCACAAGCATCACTAAAATAAATGGGGCAGAGCCCGCCATGATGTCTGTCATGGTGACCTCTTTAGGCACGATTCCTTTCAGTACAAATAGGTTTAAGCCCACCGGAGGGGTGATCATTCCGATTTCTACTGCGATGGTGACGATGATGCCTAACCAAACGGGGTCATAGCCCATCTTGCTCAGCACCGGAAACGCTAAGGGAAGTGTGATCACCATCATCGAGGCTGGGTCCATCAAGCAGCCTAAAATTAAAAGTACGACGATATAAAGTGTAAGCACCATCCAGGGTTGCAGATTGGCCGATGTGACGGATTCGATCATGCCATGCGCGATCCCCAGGCGAGACACCACAAACCCAAAGAAGCTGCCAAAAATGATCAGCATCATCAGCATAGTGGTCGTCTGGGCGGTGGTGAGCAAGACTTTGCTCAATCCGCCGTGGCGCATATCTGGGCGACGAATGGTTAGCATGAGTGCACCGAGTGCACCAAGTGCGGCAGCCTCTGTTGTGGTGGCAAGGCCCGTATAAATCGAACCCATCACAATTAAAAACAACAGCATGACGGGCCAGATCCCTTTGAGCGATGTAAAGCGATCGCGCCACGTCACCAAGACCTCAATGGGCTTGGCAGTCCCTTCTCGCATACTTTCAATAATCACATAGCCAATCATTAGTGCAGCTAAAAACAGACCAGGGATGATTCCGGCCATGAATAAAGAGCCAATTGAGGTCTCAGTCAAAATGCCGTAAATCACCATGACCACACTAGGTGGTATCAGGATGCCAAGGGTGCCGCCGGCAGCGACCACCCCAACCGCCATGCGCTTTGAGTAACCGTGTTTGAGCATTTCAGGGATTGAGGCGTAACCGATGGCAGCTGCAGTGGCAGGGCTTGAGCCTGAAATCGCTGCAAAGGCCGAACAGGCTGCAATGGTGCTAACCGGCAAAGCGCCAGGGACGCGGTTAAACCATTTGGTGGCGGCTAAGTACGCCCGTTCTGCGATATCAGAGTGAGAGACAACGCCAGCCATCAGCACGAATAACGGAGCTACAAGAAATAGATGACTGGTTGAGACCACAAAACTCATGCGCGCCATCTGTATGAGAATGGCAGGATTTAAAAATATAAGTACCATGATGGTTGCCGTGACACCCATCGAAAAGGCCACGGGCACGCCAATCGCCATGAAGACTAAGAGAAAGCTAAAGAGTATGAGAGTCAGCCCCACCCAACCTAATTCCATTTTTAACTCCTTGCTCTGGGCAAGATGATTAGCACTGAGATCTTAATTTTTTATTTTTGTATGCGACGGTATGGAGTGCACGTCGTTACCAACTGTCGCGATGAGCGACTTCGTGCCCGTCAATCCAGCGTGCGCCGATCAACAAGGCTTGAGTGATTAGCATTAGTCCAGCACCCAGTGGCATTGTCCACTGCACGAAGGCTACAGGCCAGGCTAGCTCCGTTTCATCGATGCGTCCAAGGGTGTAACCCTCGTGAAATATTTTCCAGACTTGGTAAAAAAATAAGCCTAAAAAACTGATTGTGATGAGATCCGCTACCGTGGCAGCCCAGCGAGCGACGCGTCCAGGAAACCACTCTTGCAGCAAATCAATGCGAACGTGAATGCCTTCTTGCAGCGCATGACTTGCCGCAAAAAAAACGACTAGGCAAAGTAGATACGCAGAGACAGGAAAGGACCAGGTGTCTGGTGTTCCGAGTACATAGCGCGTAAAAACGCCGTAACAAGCAATGAGAGTGATTAGCAATACCAACCAGCCTGAAGCAATAGCCAAGCCGTGATTGAGTTTCCAGACACTGTCTCTGACCGCCGACCATGTTGGATGTGATGATTTCATAAGCCACCTGCGACATCAATTGTGGTGCCAGTTAGATACTCAGGTGCGTCAAGCAACGCCCATACGACAACTTCAGCAATTTCTTTTGGGTAGGCCGTACGCCCCATGGGTATGATTTTGGCCATACGTTCAATGCGCTCTGGCGCACCTGCAATGGCATGCAAATTTGTTGAGACTCCTCCGGGTGCTACCCCTGTCACTTGAATCCCTTCTTTGGCGACTTCGCGGGCCAAGCCCAGCGTGAAGGTATCTAGCGCTGCTTTTGACGCGGCATAGTCGACCCAGTCGTTCGGACTTCCGGTGCGTGCTGCGATAGAGGAGACGTTAATGATGCGTCCGCCAGGTCTGCCGTGTTTGGTTGAGAGCCTTTTTAACGCTTCTTGCGCACACACGATTGGACCAATCACGTTGACATTAAACGTTTTGCGCAAGGTTTCAATATCGAGAGTATCGATCCGTCGTCCGGCCATGCCTACGAAGCCGGCGTTATTGACTAGGCCACCTAGTTGACCTAGTCGTTGATCGGCTTGCTCAAACATGCGCTTGACCGACTCTGGATCAGCGACATCCGCTTGCACCATACAAAAGCGGTGCCCTTTTTTATTCAGCTCTTGCGCCAGCGCATTGGCGTCGTCAGGTCTGGTGACGTAGTTGAAACAGACTGGGATGTCACGTGCCGCAAGGAGGCGGACGATTTCGGCGCCAATGCCGCGACTACCTCCAGTCACAATCACGGCGCGCTTTGTGGGTTGATTCATGTTGATATGATTATGGGCATTCAGTAGTGTCGCCCAAAACCGGACGTGCTAAGACCTGCGGACGATAGCGCTTGATTAGTTCAACGATGCGTGCGCCATCAGGACTCGTTTTAGGTGAAATCTCTTTTTCAAAAACATCGTTTGCGGCGGCGACGAGGCGGTCAAACTCTTGT